>JAHEMY010000039.1 GCA_024643425.1 Flavobacteriaceae bacterium | reverse complement strand
TGTTTTTATCAATGCACTTGTGAGGAATGATCCGCATCCACTATTTGGCGCAATCAAGGAAAGTGGTTACGGATGTGAATTAAGTTTCCAAGGGATTAGAGAATTTGTGAATATTAAGACCGTTAACATTAATAAATAGAAAAAAATATGAGATTTCATACGAGAAAATGGGTGAAGCCGGAAGACTTAAATCCAAACGACACCCTTTACGGTGGCAGGCTCTTAGAATGGATCGATGAAGAAGCTGCACTCTACACTATCATTCAATTAGAGAATCCTCGAATCGTGACCAAATTTATTAGTGAGATCAATTTTAAAAGTTCTGCTCAAAAAGGCGACATTGTTGAAATAGGCATTGAAGTGGTCGATTTTGGAAGAACGTCACTTACTTTTCGATGTGAAGTGCGAAATAAAATGACTCGCGAGACCATCATTTCCATAGAACGCATTACTATGGTAAGTTTAGGGGAAGATGGTAAACCGGCTCCTCATGGCAAAACAGAAATAGAATTTGTTAAGGACCGTTTAGGTACGAAGAAAAATTAAACTTTTAAATGTTCAAGGTCTTTTCCGGAAGGTGACTCAAACAATTCTAGTCCAAAATAAGGCAGGGCTGCTATGAGATGGTCGAAGATATCCGCTTGAATATGCTCGTAATTTTCCCAACGCTTGTCGTTACTGAAACAAAATATTTCAATAGGAATTCCTTTATCGGTAGGTGCTAAATGACGAACCATTAAAAATAGCTCCTTATTAATAGCCGGATTCTCGTGAATGAAGGCATCTGCATATTTTCTAAAAACTCCTAGATTGGTCTGATTCCGCCCATTTATTAAAAGGGATTTATCGATTTGTTTTGAAGTATTATAGCGATTCACATCTTTTTCGCGATGCTCCAAATAAGGTTTAATTAGCTCAATTTTCTTAAGCTGTTCCACCTCTTCGGACGTTAGAAACTTGACCGTATTTTGTTTTACAAAGAGGGATCGTTTAATTCTTCTTCCATCGGATTCTTGCATTCCTCGCCAATTCTGAAAAGAATCTGCAATTAAGCTATATGTGGGAATGGTAGTAAAAGTATTGTCAAAATTTTGAACGCGCACAGTAGCCAAATTAATTTCGGTAACATAGCCATCGGCACCAAACTTGCTAAACGTAATCCAATCGTTTATTCTTACAATATCGTTCACAGAAACTTGGATACTCGCCACAAATCCCAGTATCGTATCCCTAAAGATTAGCAAAAGTACTGCGGAGGCGGCTCCTAAGGAAGCTATACTCTCTACGCTGAATCCGGTAAATAAATTAATGATTAGAAAGATTCCTCCTCCCCATGCGAAAATCATGAGTACTTGAACATAACTTTCTAAGGGCTTGTCGTTGTATTTTTCATGTCGTTCTCTGAGGTAGTTTTTGGTGGTCCGCAAAATGCTGCGAAAGATCAATACCCCCAAAATAACCAAATACATAGAAGCGCCTTTAGAAAATAGGGCAGAAGTCTTTGGAAAATCGTTGAAAATAATTGGTATCAAGTACCATAAAAGAAACAATGGAGCTAAATGCGCTACAAATCGCGGAAAATTACTTTCTACTAAAAAATCGTCAAAGGTGGATCTTGTTTTATTGCTGAATGCCTTAAAAACCTGAACAATGACATTTCGGGTTAGCATATCGATAAAAAACACCACGAAAAATCCAACAACGGCAATGATAATCGTATTTAATAAGGTTGCCCAAAACGAACCCATTCCTTGATCCATGAAGTAATTGCGCAACCATTCAGTAATAAATAAAATCTTTTCTTGATCCATTATAAAAACTTACGTTCTACATAAAAAGGTCCAAAAGGAAGCACAGAACAAACCAACACAAGTAAGAAAGTTGAGTTACTCCAATTAAATTTTTGTTTCATTGCAAAGGCTCCATATATATATAAAATAAATAAAATTCCATGAGCCATTCCTACGATACGCACCAATTCGGGCTGTCCCCAAATGTATTTTAAAGGCATTGCTATCCCTAATAGAAAAATAAACGATAAGGCTTCAAGGGTGCTAATCCATTTAAACTGCTTCAATGAGAGCTCCATTCTTATAATTTTTTGGCAAAGATAAGTAATGTTGTTTGGCTAATGGGGTCGGAAAATAAATAATTCAATCACAGGGTAGGGGATCGTTCAGAATAGGGTAGGCATACATTTTTTTATAACTGAAATGCCACCATTCGGTGCGCACTGGTTTGAATCCAAATCGAGTCATTCCTTCGAGTAATATTTTTCTATTCTCTAAAATTTCGGAAGAAAAATTGTAATTATCAATATGTGATTCGATTCCGAAGAAATCATAATCACTACCCATTTCGACATAACATCCTTCCATCGTAACTAAGGTAAGATCCACCGCCGCACCTCGATTATGAACACTTCCTTTTTCATAAGGATTCGCCACATAAGTTGCTCGTGGAACTAATTTCCACATCCGCTTTTGAACATCCAAAGGTCGGTAACAGTCATATAATTTTATACGAAAACCCAGTTCGCAGAAATAATTGTTTGCTTCCATTAAAGCTTCTACCACCTCAGGCTGTAATAAGCAAAGAGCACAGTCGTATAACTGTTCGCCTGTGAAATTATTAGGTGTTGCGTATTGGATTTCATACGCAAAAGTAGCATCCCGTTCAGATAGAGAAACCAAAGCAGTTTGTCCAAAACTAACAGTGCTGCAAATCAAAACAGCGATTCCGGCACTTATCAAGTCGAGCCATTTCATCTTTACGAAAGATACTTTATATTTAACAAAAATTTGAATCATGCGCGAATTAAAAGGAAAAGTTGCCTTTATCACGGGAGGAACCAAAGGAATTGGTTTTGGAATTGCGGAGGCTTTCTTGAAAAACGGTATTAACGTAGGTATAACAGGAAGAAATCACCAAGGCATTCGAGATGCCTTGAATAAGCTTAATAAACATGCAGACCAAGGTGCCTATGCTATAGGCATTGAAGCGGATGTGCGTGATTTAGAATCGATGAAGGAAGCTGTCATCCAAACCGTGGATGAATTTGGAAAAATTGACGTGGTTATTGCCAATGCGGGAATAGGACATTTTGCGCCAGTTCACGAGCTTTCAGTTCAACAATGGAACGAAACAATTGAAACGAACCTCACGGGAGTGTTTTACACCTTAAAGGCCACAGTTAAGCAACTAATCGATCACCAAGGTTATTTTATCACTATCTCCAGCCTAGCGGGGACCAATTTCTTTGCAAACGGAAGTGCGTACAACGCAAGTAAATTTGGGGTAACAGGGTTCACACAAGCAGTGATGCTGGACCTCAGAAATTACGGAGTAAAAGTAACCACCATTATGCCAGGGTCTGTTGCAACTCATTTTAACAATCATATTCCTAATGAAGCAGACGCATGGAAAATACAGCAGGAAGACTTGGGAGAATTAACGGTAGATTTACTAAAAATGCATCCCCGTACTTTACCAAGTAAAGTGGAGGTTCGTCCCAGTAAGCCTTCCTCCAAATAATAACAATTGAAAAATTATGATTTTAATACAGATTCCAACGGATGTTCCTAATCCGGATAACAATACACCGATAAACCTAAATAGTATGTTTGAAGTCTTATTATATATTGTAACTCCTGTAATCCTTATTCTGGTTTATTTTTATCTTCGACGAAAAGCGAAAAACTCAAAAGACGAAAAGGGCAATAAAGAATAAAATTTGGTTCAATATTTGCATAGATGAAGGCATGAAAAAATATATTACTTTTCTGTTTCTAGCTTCTCAGTTTGTCTTAAATGCACAAATTGAAAGTAATTCGAATTCAGTTGAATTTAAGGTACAGGAAATGGATACCCCGAATGCGACCGGTTTAGAATTGCCGTCCCGAAAAAAGCCAAGTTTATCCATTCCATTGGAAGAACGGGATCCCAAAACTACGATGAAGCTAGGGGAAGATGACGGTGAGGCTTTGGATATTACAAAGACCGACGGATTGATGGAGAATATTTCGGACAAGGCACCTAAAGCTTTTACGAAAGACAAAGAACCTTCTCCAGAATTTGGTAAAGATCAATACCTAGGGGAGGTAAAAACTGGGACGCAATTTGTTAGTGTTCAATACCGGGACCATGAATATGTGGATGGCGACATGATTCGTGTTTATGTGAATGGAGATATTGTTCAATCCAGTATTTATTTAGGAGGTTCTTTCTCCGGATTTACGCTTCGTTTAGATGAAGGAATCAATAAAGTAGAATTTGAAGCCCTCAATCAAGGCGCTTCAGGGCCAAACACTGCCGAACTTCACGTATACGATGATAATGGTTTTATCATTTCTGCCAAAGAGTGGAACTTATTAACCGGCAGCAGAGCGATTATAATGGTTGTTAAGGAAGATGAATAGGAATGACTCTTTCAGAAATAAAACTCAATCGGCTTTTAAAACTAAACTTATTCTTCTTCATTTAGTTTAGACATCATTTCTTCATAACTTTCAAGTTGAAGGTACATTTTTCCGCCTAACATAATTATGGGTGACGTCAACGTATCTAGACGTTGTGCGCCCCCAACAAGTGCATTGGAAAGTTGATTCTTGACATTTTCGTCTTCGGATATCTTTACTGCTTTATAATTATAAGGACTTCTCTTTAATGGATTGATGATTGTATCACATTTTACGCTGCACAAATCAGGCAAAAACAAGGTAATTGGTTTTTTTGGGTCAATTTTAATTAACTCAAATGGTTTTTTTATCACTCGGCGAGAAAGGCTGTCGCTCACATCTAATTTATAGGTATACATGGCTTGTTTTCCTCGTTCCACTACAAGACTTGTGAGATTAACCTTTGATGTTGCCGGGACACGCACTTTTCTTGGTTCGCCACCCCTTTGACGAAAGCCAGTTCCTTCTACTGTAATGGACACGTCTAAATCCACAAGATTTTTATTCACTGCAAATATTAACAAGCGATTATTTTGTAATTCATCTTCAATCTCGACGGTATATTCTTGTGCGATGGTTGATAAGGACATTACAAATAAGGCAGGCAATAGAAGTAGAAACTTTTTCATTAGCTTTAATTTAGGTTCGAAGATACAAATATTTGAATGATCCAAAAACGAGAAAATCTGTACAGATTGGATAATTTATATTTTACTAGAGGTACTTTTTATAGAAATCGATTGAATAATAAGTAGTTAAATGTATTTTTAACTAACTTAAAAAAAACGCTATGCTAAAATACTTGTTCATTGTCTTATTTGCGGGAACCTTAACACAGGAGATATCGGCTCAGATTGTGCGACAATCATTTCATAATGAAGTAGAGGATCAAGCGTATCAGTTCGTTAATCGAAATACCATGGAGCGCGGGCCTTCCTATATAGTGCGCTCTTCAAAAATTATTACTACGCAAGTCAATGTTGATGAGAATGGTAGTGATATTCTTGGAGACGCTGCCAATGAGCCATCCATTGCAATAGATCCCACAAACCCAAACCGAATTGTAATAGGATGGAGGCAATTCGATAATATTAATAATAATTTTAGGCAAGCCGGATATGGATATTCATTAGATGGCGGACTCTCCTTCACATTTCCTGGAGTTATCGACCCGGGCTTATTCCGATCCGATCCTGTACTCGATTTTGACAAGGATGGAAATTTTTATTACAACAGCTTGCAAGGTGGATTTAACTGTGATGTTTTTCAAATTAATGATGGGGGAGTAGAATGGGAAGGACCTTATCCGGCAAATGGAGGTGACAAACAATGGATGCGCATTGATCGAAGTGGAGGGTCGGGTGATGGACATAATTATTCCTATTGGAGTTCAAATTATACCACCTGCGAACCTGGACAATTTACTCGATCAACAGATGGAAGCTTGACTTTCGAAGATTGTATTAGCGTTGATGGTAATCCTTTTTGGGGGACTTTGGCGGTCGACAAGAATGGCGTTTTATATGTCACGGGAACCAATGGAAATAGTATACTGCTAATAAAATCGAAGAACGCTAAAAATGCCGGAGAAGATATTCTTTGGGAGTTTACCACCAACGTAAATTTAAATGGTCAATTGGCTGTAGGACAGTTTATTAATCCAATGGGGCTAACGGGCCAGGTATGGGTGGATGTTGATATTTCCGATGGACCCGGAGCAAATAATATTTATGTATTGGCATCGGTCAATCCTCCGGGAGATGACTTTTGTGATGTGATGTTTGCGAGAAGTACGGATGGAGGGCTATCTTTCGAAGCACCACAAAAAATAAATACAGATCCTTCAGGTAGTTATAATTGGTTTGGTACCCTGAGTGTTGCGCCAAATGGAAGAATCGATGTGGTATGGTTGGATACGCGATCTGATCCTGCTAGTTCAAATTCTAGGTTGTTTTATTCCTTTTCTGAAGACCAAGGAACTACCTGGTCACCAAATGAACCTTTATCACCTAGCTTTGATTCCAGAATAGGGTGGCCACAACAGAATAAAATGGGGGATTATTTTGATATGGTCAGTGACAATGATTTTGCACATTTAGCATGGACCAATACCATTAGTGGTGGTCAAAATGTGTATTACACGCGAATTTCTCCCAGTGAAATAATATTGTCAAATCTTAACCTAGAAAATAATTTAATTTCTTTTTTTCCAAACCCGGCGAATACCGAATTACATGTCCTTAGTGATCAATTGGATGGAATGAATACTAAAATTGAGGTGTTTAACTTAATGGGGCAGAAAGTGCAAACACTTTTGGACGGTGCTGTGTCTGGAGCTTTACAATTGGATTGGAAGATAAATGCTACCCTTGAGAATGGCATCTATTTTCTTGCTGTTGAAACATTGGGAAAAAGACAAATTTTTAAATTTATCCTCCATCGGTAGGTACTTTTTATATCTATAAATCGTGTGGTGTTTAAATATTTTTACGATAAAGTGACGTAAAAATACGATAAAAGGTTATTTTTGATGGCTTTATAGGCATAAAAGGTAACCACTTGAGAGACAAATACTAAAAATTCCGTTACCTTTATAAAGATTGCTCTTTAGTTTTTGAATTTCATTTCATAGATTCAAGGTAGTTTTCATTAGAATTGATAATAAATCTCTCAGCTCCTTGTATATATGGAGTTTAAAAATGTATTGATAATGGGTAATTCTAAGCAAGAGATAGGATATTTTGAAAAAGATAGTCTTGAAGAAAAGCTCGATTTATAAATTTACTGATGGTTTTTTTCTTTTTTATAGAATCATTAACCAAGCAGAATAAAACATATGAACATGAGAAACTATTTTTTTGGTCTAATTTGTAACAAGGATTCGTATAAAAATCTTTTTCTTTTTAGTTTGTCATTATTACTGAGTCTATCTGCTATCGCTCAAGATAGAGGGAATAACAATTATAAGAGAATAACATCACCATCCTATTTAGAACAACTTCTTCAAGAAAAAACTTCCGCTAAATATGTAATTACTTCCGAGCATACAAGTAAATTAAGCGGTGTTAAACATACATATCTTAGACAGGCTATAAATGGGATAGAAGTTTGTGGAACCGAATCCAGCTTGCATATGGATTTAACCGGCAGAACGATCACTTCACACGTTAATTTTGTAGCAGATATAGAGTCCTCAGTTAAGAATGCTTCAGCAAGAATTACAGCCCAACAGGCCATTGAAAATGTTGCACAGCAAATGGGATATAAAATATCCAATCTTCAAAGACTAGAAAACGCTTCAGGATCAAATCAAAAGGGGGTTTTTAACGGGGCAGGAATTTCAAGTATAGAGATTCCTGTGCGTTTGGTGTATTATTTTAAAGAAGGACTAGGAACAATTTTAGTTTGGGAACTTTCTGTAATGGAAATAAACACATCCGATTGGTGGAATTTTAGAGTGGATGCTTCTTCAGGAACCATTATCGACAAGGACAACTGGACCGTAAATTGTAGTTTGCCAGGAGATCATAGCGATGAAGGGCATAAAGCTATGGCAAAAAATAGAGCACAAGAATTAGCTCAAATGAACACTAATTTAAGGGTCGAAAAGGAATTCGCAGAGAGTAGTTCCTTGGCTCAATCCTACAATGTGTTCGCATTGCCGAAGGAAAATCCGTACGATGGTCCACGTTCCCTAGAAGTTACTCCTGCAAATGCCACGGCATCTCCATTAGGGTGGCATAATGATGGAACGACTTCATTTACCTATACAAAGGGTAATAATGTAAGTGCATACGATGATGGAAATAATGATAATTCTGCCATTGTCGCAGATCATACCCCGGAATCAGCGCCGGGATTGATTTTTGATTATGCCTTTGATTTAACATCTGGAGGAAATCCCATTTATAATTCTGGGGCGCAGTCTGAAGATGCAGCAATTACGAATTTGTTTTATTGGAATAACATCATTCACGATATTATGTACTTATATGGGTTGGACGAAGCATCGGGAAATTTTCAAGAAAATAACTTTGCCAATGGAGGCGCCGGAGGCGATAGTGTGAATGCTGAAGCACAGGATAGTGCTAATTTAGCGCCAACAGGATTTAATAGATGTAATGCCAATTTTGGTACTCCAGTTGACGGTGGAAATCCAAGGATGCAAATGTATATTTGTGATGGCAGTGCTACACCCGGACATAATGATGGCGATTTTGACAGCAATGTCATTGTTCATGAATATGCGCATGGTATTTCTAACCGATTGGTTGGAGGTCCAGGTGTTGCTAATGCTTTGCAAAATGACGAGCAAATGGGAGAAGGGTGGAGCGATTTTTATGGATACATGCTAACCATGAGTGCTACAAATGCGACTAGTGACCGAGCCATTGGAAACTTTTTATTTGATTTAGGCCCCTCTGGGGGCGGAATTCGAAACGCACCTTACAGTACAAATTTAGCCACTAATCCATGGACTTATGCTGGAGTTGCAAATACAAGCCAGATATCACGGCCTCATGGCATAGGATTTATTTGGGCTACCATGTTGTATGAAATGACCCAAGCCCTTGTAGCACGCGACGGTTATGATCCAGATTTATACAATGGTTCAGGAGGAAACAATACAGCCATAGCATTGGTCACAGAAGGATTAAAACTAACTCCAATAAGCCCAGGATTTGTGGATGGTCGAGATGCAATCTTAGCTGCCGATTTAGCATTGAACGGAGGTGTAAATCATTGTTTAATTTGGACCGCCTTTGCAAAACGAGGGCTAGGTTTCAGTGCTTCCCAAGGATCATCAGCTAGCCGAACGGATGGAGTGGAAGCGTTTGATCTTCCAGTAGCCACATTAGTTCCTAGCAGAACCGACATCTGTATAAATGAGGGTCTTGTGTCTAACATTACAGGAGGTTCCCTTATTGGTGGTGTTTATAGTGGAACTTATGTAACTGATGGAGGAAATGGACAAACCTTTTCTTTCGATGCAGCAGCAGCTGGCGTTGGGATTCATACTGTTTCCTATACAGACCCTTGTACAGCTACAGTTGCTATGGCGAACATTACAGTTTCAGATGGCGTTCCAATTGTTTCTTGTAATAACATTACGCTTACCCTCGATGGCTCTGGGATGGCGGTTTATGACCCGAATGATTCAGTTCCAGATACCTTAGTTGTTGTAGGGGGTAATAATAGTTCTAACAATCCGGGATCAACAAGAATGCAAGTGCCAATAACACAAAGTGGAAGTATTTCATTCGATTGGCTTTTTGAATCGAGCGATAGTGCAGGCTTTGATGATTTTGGGTATACTCTAAATGGATCTTTCACAAACTTAAGTAATGGAGCTGCTTATCCGGCAAGCGGCAATAGTTCAGTTCCAGTGACAAGTGGAGACATCTTCAGTTTTACCGTAAATACCGATGATAATGTGTTTGGTGCCGGAACAGCTACGATTACAAATTTTACACCAGGGTTTCTAGGTCAATTCGACGAGGCCAACTGGACAGAGATACTAACAAACTCAGATGGATCGGCAACCTTTAGCGGTTTTACACCAACGATAACGATAAGTGGTGATTGTGGTGTTTCTTCGATAATAAGTGCCAGTCAGACAATATTCACTTGTAATGATATTGGGGATAATATTGTTACAATTAGTGCAGATAACGGCCTTGGGATAGGTGCCTGTGAAGCTACCGTAACTATTATTGGTCCAACATCTACATATAATCTACCCGTTCTTGGTGGTTGGGATACTCCCCCAACTTCAGGTACAAAAGCATTGTTTCAAAGTGATTATAACACTTCCTTAGCCGATATAACTGCCTGTTCGTGTGAAATAGCTTCAGGTTCGACCTTGACTGTAGATGCTGGAGGCTTTTTAGACATTACAGGAAATATAACAGTAGGTTCAGGATCTACTTTAGTAGTGGAACATGAAGGTAGTGTGCGACAAATCAGTGATGATGCCGTGGTCACTAACAATGGGACCATCAATGTTGAATTAACGACTCCAAATTTAGACTCCAGAGATTTCATGGTCCTTGGAAGTCCAATGTCCAACAGCGCACGTGAAGGAGTTTGGAATACAGCATTTTTAGTGTTAAATCATCTAACAGCTAATTTCCTTCCAAATCTTGATGTTGAAGCGGTATTAGGTGGCGCTGAAAACTTTGCCGACGATAACTATGATAACTGGGTGATTTATCCTTCAGGACCTATCGATGTGGGTGAGGGGTATATCGTGCGCCCTCAAAGTGGTTATGGACAACCGGGAGGGATCTTTAATTACACCTTTAGTCAGGGAACATTGAACAATGGGGTAGTGAATTTTCCAATAATTTATAATACCGTTGGAACTCCTGCTGAAAATAGAAATGCGAGTCCGAATGTTCTTGCAAATCCATATCCTTCAGCAATATTTGCTGACGATTTCATCAATGCAAATCCGATGATTGATGCCGTTTATTTCTGGGAGCATTTAACCCCTCCAAGTCCGGCCATACCAGGAGCGGGAGCCATGAATTTCGATATGGAGGATATTTCAATGTATAATCTAATGGGAGGTACTGCCGCAGCCAACGATCCCGGGTCTACCACAACTCCAAATGGCTATATTTCTACAGGTCAAGGTTTTGCTGTAAAAGCTAGTTCGGCAGGCGTGGCTGTTTTTAACAATAGCATGCGTCGTACCTCGGGTAATAATACACTCAATAGGCCCATTGACCTTAACAGAGAACGCATTTGGATTAATGTTTCTCAAGAAGAATATGAACTTCAGAGTCAGACACTCATTGGTTTTTCATCAGAAGCAACAGCCGGAATCGACCCGGGTTATGATAGCAGAAGACTTGCCACCATACTTTCCATCTATTCACATTTAGAAGACGGAAGTGAGCAACTGGGGATTCAGTCCAGAGAAAACTATAACAGCGGAATGCGAATTCCTTTAGGATTTTCGACCTTACTCACCGACAAACTCAAATATTCAATTTCGATTGCCGATATTGAAGGAAGCCAACTGGAGCAGGCCACAATATATTTAATCGATCATCAGGAAAATATAATAGTGAATTTAAGTCAGACAGGACATTATTATTTCAGAAGCGAAGAAGGAACCTATCACCAGCGGTTTTCATTGTTTTTTAGAGGAGGTAATCGATTCTTAAATAGTGAAAGCAATGCGATAAGTGATGCCATTGGCATTTATCCAAACCCGACTAAAGATTGGGTGAATATTGCCTCTCCATTAATGGATATCCAAGGCGTTCGTTTCTTAGATCTTCAGGGAAGGGTAGTGGCAACCAGTGCTGAACACGCCAAGCTGGTTCAACTCAATATAGCCCATTTACAAGCGACTGTGTATTTTGTGGAAATCACCACAGAACTTGGCGTTATAACAAAACGACTTGTAAAACAATAAGCAGTTTAAATATAAAAAGCGCCTTGAATTAAGGCGCTTTTTTTGGTTAATTATTTTAAGCGATATACTTCACGTAGTTTATAAAACAATATTATTCCTGCCAACAAAAAGGTGATGGTATTTCCTATAATTATAGGCATTTGGTTGTTGGAGATTCCATAAAATACCCACAAGGCAACACCGCTTACAAATAGCAAGTACATTGGCAGCGATAATTGTCTGGTATTTTTTGAACGTATCGTTTTTATTGCCTGTGGTAAAAAACTTACGGTAGTTAAAAAGGCCGCAATATTTCCTAAAACTGGGGTTAATTCCATAGTAATAATTTTATAGGACAAAGATGCAAAGGGTTGAATAAGTAAACTACATATCGTTTGGCCTAAAGATGTATTTAATTAACATACTTCATTTTTAATGATTATCTTTATGATAATCAATAGGATATAGGTTTTTGGGCTTGCTATATTCATTAAATTGTTTTTAATGGCTCAGCGAAAATCGTCCTCGTTTATTGGTTTATTTAATTCTTCTAAATAAAAGACCATGGAAATTACGGTATCAGACCCCTCAAATTATTTCAACCTATTTTATGTTTTGGCATTTGTATTTCTAGCAACTACTGTGATATACATTGGCAGGAAAAAAGGGTATCGCATAGAACAACTATTAACTCTATTGGGAGCGATGAGTTTAGCAACAATCTTCGGAAGTAGGATAGTTACAGTTCCAATTAATGAATGGGGTAATTTGCTTTTCACGGATCAAGTCTATTTCTTGGATCGTGCAGCTTCGGGAGGTATTATTTTTGGACTCATCAGTTTATATATTGCTTATAGAGTCTTAAAATTTTCTCCGCGATTTTTAATTCATTTCACTTGGATTGTTCCGATTGCCCTTTCCATTCAGAAAATGGGATGTTTCTTAAACGGATGCTGTTATGGAACCCCGACAGATGCGAGTTGGGGAGTTCATTACGGAAGTCTTAGCCAGCCGCATTATCATCATTGGTTTAATAACAAGATTGATATAGCAGATCCAATGTCGTTAGGTGTACACCCGGTTCAACTTTATGAAATTGTAGCGATGGTATTAATCGCCATTTTTGTTTGGAAATCAAGACGGTATTGGAAAAAGACATGGAGCGCCTTACTCTTTGGCTTAGCTTTAATCTATTCGGCTCGCTTTATAACAGAATTCTTTAGGGACGGCTTTGGTTCTCAATTCGGGACCGAAACTTGGATGGGACTCCGCTATATCCATTGGGCTTTATTGATGATGGGCATTCTTTTATTTATCAGTGTAACATTCCTTGAAAAGGGTAGTGGAAGAACCGCTAAAATAAAGCAATTAACTTTCAGAGGTTTCAAATTTGGCGCGTTAGATCTAGTAATCTCACTTGCTCTTATCACATTTGCCTTTCGAGGGGTTTTTAGTTCTTATGAATGGTGGGCACTTTGGATAACATTAATACCCGCTCTAATCTTAACCATACTTCGCTATTTACATATTCATAGTCGTGACAAATACCGATGGTGGGCCTTATCTGCATTTTTAATTCCCGTTTGGTTAATTGCCCAGACAGTTGAAACCGTTATTTATAATGACTCCCTCACTGTAAAGACCGAAAAATTTAATCGCATTGATGTTGGAGCCAATATTGGAAGCTTTTATAACGAATTGCGGTCAAACCCAGTAACCACAGGGGGAAATTGCGGTGGATCGAGTACTACATACACCAAGACATTATTGGAAACTGAATATGGCTCATGGGGTGCTGGTTATTCCAAAGTAAAACGTAGTGGCGCCAAGGAGACTACGTGGGGTGTTAATGGCTATTTAGGGTCTATAGAATCTTCACTAATCGACACGGTCGGGACATTTTCTCGAAATATGTGGGGTATAAATCCTTATATAAAATATGACGCCAAATGGTATGGTGTAGGTGCAGGACTTCATGCGGGACGTCTCTATTTAAATAAAGAGGAAGAACCAAAAGGAGATGATGATTTTGATAAATTTATTGAGGATAAACCGATCCTTCCAGAAGTTTATTTGCGCTTTGGGGTTAGAAAATACTTTGATGTGGATTATAATTATGGATTCCTATTTCCATCGCCATTTCCCACAACTTATCAACGGGTAAGTATAGGTACAGGCTTGTGGCAGGATAATGATTATAGCCTGCGCTTTGGAAAGTTTTTCCCTGTGGGTGACGAATTCATTTCTGCTGAAGCCTTAATCACCAAGAATTTCGGTGTCAAGTTTATGTATATTTTTAAAGATGACTATAGTTTTGAAGTCCCCAATAATTCCTCAGGGAAGTTTTTGATGAGTTTAAACTATCGTTTTGGGCATCAATAGGTTGGGAATTAAATTAGACATCTTAAAGTTTATCGATGAAGAATAAACTGATTACAACACTAATTTTTTGTACAATTTCTTCAATTCATTCTCAGGATTGGGCGCAACTATATTATTATAAAGAGGCGAACGAATTGCTTCCAAAGCCAAAATTAAATGAAAAACGAGTTGTTTTTATAGGTAATTCAATAACGTTAGGTTGGAACCAACCTGAATTAACACTATTTAAAAATCCGGAATATATAAACCGTGGGATAGGCGGACAAACGACGGCCCAAATGAAAATACGTTTTTTTCAGGACGTTATTTCCTTAAAGCCTAAGGCTGTAGTGATTTTAGGAGGGATTAACGATATAGCTCAAAATCAAGGATATGTCTCAATAAACGAAATAGCGACGAATATTTTGGAAATGGCGAAACTGGCAAACACATATAGAATTAAAGTAATTATTTGCAGTACGTTACCGGCAAATGTATTTGCTTGGAAAAAAGAAATAAGACCTGCACATAAAATTATCGCCTTAAATAAGTTATTAAAGAGGTATTGCTTAGAGAATAATTATGAGTACTTGGATTATTACACGGCAATGGTGAACGAGGATCTAGGAATGAAAGAGGCTTTAACTTTTGATGGTGTACATTGTAATTTGGCAGGGTATCGATTTATGGAACCAATGATTAAAGGTATGCTAATGAAGGTTTTAAAGGAAGTAAACAATTGATATAGAGTAGGTTTCGCTATTTTCTATTTTACATAATATATATTATAGTACATTATATTAAATCGCCAAATGCCCCTTTTAAGGAGATTTCTGTATTGGTTTGCTATTTTGCATACTATCAGATATCACTACGCGTAAGTGAATTATATCGGCAGATATTATGTAAAAGGAAAACGAACCAATTGAGTCACACACAACTATTCTGTACAGCGATAACTCTATATTATATCAATATATAATATAACGACAATCCTTTAAATCATATTCAGGTCGTTATATTTGCAAATAGTCATACCTTTTAGTCATGCCCTTTAAAAAATTACACAGTGATCTCCAAGAGACGCTAGCTTCTCTTGAAATATCAACGCCTACCTCTTTTCAACAAAAGAGTATTCCGGTAATAAAAAGTGGTTCTAACGTTTATTGCATCGCCCCAGAAGATGCCGGAAAAACGACCACATTAATTTTAACAACCTTACATAAATTAAACTGTGAAGCCTTTGAAGATGCTCCAAGGGCTTTAGTTCTTGTCGAAAATAAAGAAAGAGCACTAGAATTATACGATGCTTTTTTGGCCTATACGAAACATAATTCGATACGGGTTTATGTAGGCCACGAACACCTTCATGTTGATGTGCAGAAATCAGAAATATTTATGGGGATTGATATTCTTATTTCTACACCAAAATCTATGAACACATTGTTTTTAATGAATGGAGTAAGCACTTCACAATTAAAGATTTTTAGCATCGATGACGCAGAGTTTCTTGTTCAAAAATCAACATATAGTGCAATCATGTCGATTACGCAAAGCATTAAGAAATGCCAATATGTATTGTACTCAGAGGAAATGCACCCTATGCTAAAGCGTTTTGAGTCCCACTTTATGGAGCACTCAAAAATAATAACTACTAAGTGAGTTACATAAATTCAACCTATAAAGGCTAAGCAACATTATTGATTAACATGTATTTAGGCCGCTTATAGCACGTTAAAAATTACCAAGGCATACAAGTAAAAACGCACAAAACGCAATAAGCCAAACAGTAAGTAATGGGTAAACTTGTAGTGAATAATTCCAGCGGCAATGCTGGTGATAGAAAACGGTATAGGCAATAGTGCCCCAACCACAATTAAAAATCCGCCCCAACGTCTAATCATTTTAATGTGCTTTTCCATTTTCACATTAAAATAAGTGTTTATAGCCGGTATAGCCGCAATGGTTTTTCCTATGAAATACGACAGCACCCCACCCAGATAAGATAATACGGCAAGGATTGACAAAAAGAAAATAGGAAAATCTGTTTTACCGGCCCAAGCAATAAATATTTCTGGAGGCACTAAACCTAATAACGATTCTGAAGCAAAGAAGACCGCTAAAATACTTATTGGATTGTAGGTGGCGATTATCTGATTAAACAGTTCGTTGAAATCAATAAAAAACTCATGGGTAACCCATAATGCTATAAGCACCAGTAACAAAGGCACAATAACCTTTCCTAAACTAGAACCCACAAATTTGTAAAATCCTGTATAGGAATAATACTGATGTAACAGCCTTATTCTGGATTTTTTCACACTTTCTTTTGGGTTTAAACTCATAAATATTAACACTTTTACAAAGCCGAGTTCGCGAAAATAACACTTTGTAAACAGTTTGGCAGTAGACTTAGCATTTCGTTATGATTTAATTATTTGCATGGCTTATTATCTTACATACATTGGCACAGGAGCAAATGCCGTTTATTGCATTTTAGCGGGACAAAATTTTAATCGGAATATATTAGGTGTCCAAAGTGCTTAACACTCTCTCCCCTATTGTATGCATCAAATTTTTCTGAGTCAGAAAGAAGAATAAGAATTTTTATTTGAAACTTAAGATGTACACTACAAATATATAATATCAATATCTGCCCATTATTTCATTGCCAACTTTGTTCCTAATAGCGCCATGGGTATGTAAGCGACTACTAAATCTAGGATAACAAACCATGTTGGAGCTGGAATCATCAGGCTCGCCATAATACCTCCCAATAAAAAGAAAAAGCCTAAGCCCAAACCAAATTTAAATTTATGGGTAACCGAAAGTTTCGCTGCGATAAAAGCAGCGACTAAAGTTCCAATGGCATGCGCTAAAAATGGAAAGATAAAATACTTCGCATCTAATGTGGGCATTATCGCCGCTAACGCTTCCATATCGTTTGGATCGAGGCCTTCTACAGGAAAAATTTTGTGTCCAAGTTGAACCAGCCCCATGTTTACAGCACTCCCGACAACAATGGCTATTAAAACCGCAAAAATATTTTTTAAGATTGGATTCATAATGTAAAATTTTATTAGACTTAGAAAGATACGAACATTTAATAATACTGCATACATACTTTGCTGTAGCCTTATGATAAAAATCATTCATAATTTCTGAGGAAGTATTGACCTTTATACTTCAAATAATACAATTATGGAACAGCATACGTATAATGTCGATATTAATTGGACAAGTGATCGAAAAGGAATGATGTGCTCCCCCGAACTGCGCACAGATTCAAACAACAAGCTGAATTGTATTGAAGTTGCAACGCCACCGGAGTTTGCCAAAGGAATTCCTAATATATGGTCACCAGAGCATTTATTTACAGCTTCAGTGAGCAGTTGCCTTATGACTACCTTTTTGGCCATCGCCGAGTATTCCAAATTTGAATTTATCAAGTTCAAATGCGGTTCTAAAGGTGTTTTGGATCAAGTAGATGGAAAATATAAAATGACGGAAGTTTATCTATACCCCGAGGTATTTATTTCTGATGAGAACCTTCGCGACAAAGCCATGAGAATCCTTGAAAAATCCGAAAAAGCTTGTCTAATCTCAAACTCCATTAATTCTAAAGTAATCATGGAGCCAACGGTTAGTGTAATTCCTTAAATCACTTATATTAAATAATTTATAAGCTCCCTGTTAATTCATAACTTTCACTATTTTTCAAAGTGATTATTTATAAAATCCCCCTTTCTTTCGAAAGAGGGATTTTTTGTAATTACCCTTTACAGGATAATCTATTAACACTTCTTATTCATTCGAAACTAGTTCGGTTTGGTTCATTAATTCTTTTTGAATATGAACCGGCACTGCTTCATATCGGGCAAAACTAAAAGTAAAATTACCTCTGCCTTGAGTTATGGAGCGCAATTTTGTGCTGAAATCACTTAATTCCGATTTTGGAATGAAAGCCTTCAAATATTGATACGAATCTTCAGAATTTATTCCTTGGATTAAAGCGCGCCTTGATTGTAGCTCGGTCATTACATTACCAATCATTTGCTCTGGAACCTTAATGGTTATTTCAAAAACAGGCTCTAACAGCTTTGGATTGGCTTGCCTAAAGGCTTCCTTAAAGGCGGTTGCACCGGCTATTTTAAACGAAATGTCGTTCGAATCTACCGCGTGCATCTTTCCGTCGTACACCATCACTCGAATATCTCGAGCATAAGATCGTGTTAATGGCCCGGCTTCCATCACTTCAAGAATACCTTTCATAATGGATGGTAAATAACGTGCGTCAATCACCCCGCCTACAATGCAGTTATAAAAGACCAGCTTTCCGCCCCAATCCAAATCGATTTCTTCTTTACCGCGTATATTAAATCCTTCAGGTTCAGGCATGCCCTCATACCAGGGCTCTATTTTTAAATGTACTTGGCCAAACTGACCGGATCCTCCCGACTGCTTTTTATGTCGGTAATTAGCCGTAGCACTACGCTGTATAGTTTCTCGATAGGAAATTTTCGGAACTTCAAAACGTGCTTCAACTTGATATATTTTTGCAAGCATCCACTCAATAATAGCCAAATGCAATTCTCCTTGACATCCAACAACAGTCTGATGCGTCTCAGAATCATAACGCAGAGTAATGGTTGGATCTTGACTATGCATACGCTTTAAAGCATCGTTTAATTTCTCTTCTTCACTGGAACTATTTGCAAAAACTGCCTTTTCCATGCGTGCTTGAGGGAATTGTATAGGTCGTATACTCGCTCCATTTTCTAATTCGGTAAGTGTGTCGTTGGTTTGAGTCACTTTTAATTTGGAAGTGGCTCCAATGTCCCCTACCGTTAATTTTTGTACCGGATGCTTGGTTTTTCCATCCATAATGTACAATTGATTGATTGACTCAACTTCCCCTGTTCGCTGGTTATAGAGTTTGTCGTTTACGTTTAACTCACCAGACATTACTTTAAAGAAGTTCAACTGACCCAAATTAGGCTGATACAAGGTTTTGAAAACGAACAATGTCGTGGGAGCATCCACTTTGGGCTCTATTAAAGTACCTTCGACACTTTGTTCAGGTTTTAATTCTGAAGCTGCCGGTGCTACGTTGTCTATGAAGCCCATAAGTCTTCCAGACCCCATATCTTGAAGGGCTGATAAACAAAAAACCGGAAATAAATCGTGATTTAACATTCCCAGTTTAATTCCTTTTCTTAGTTCGGCCTCGTTCAAATTTCCTTTTTCAAAATATAGCTCCATGAGCTCTTCATCATTTTCAGCTGCCTTTTCTACCAATTCATTGTGTAAAAATTTGGCACGTTCTAGATGATTTTCAGGAATGGCCACCTTTTCAGGCTTTCCTCCATCGGGTCCGAATTTGTAGCATATCATTTTTAAAACATCAACAATGGCTTGAGCTCCGTCCAATTTAATAGGAAACTGAACAAGTACAGCATTCTTACCCACGAGTCGTTTTAAGCTATTCACACTTTCTTCGAAGTTTGCCTTTTCATGATCAATTTTATTCATCACAAAAACCGTTGCTTTATGATAGCGATTTACATAATCCCAGATAATTTCGGTCCCAATATCTGCTCCATGTTTCGCATTAATCACTTGAACAATCGTATCGGCTACACGGATGGAACTAATTATTTCCCCAATAAAATCGTCCAGCCCGGGGGTGTCGATAATATTGATTTTATAATTGCGCCATTCCGTATGCAAGGGAGTAGCAAAAACAGAGTTCCCACGCTCCTGCTCTACTTCGTGATAATCGGAAACGGTATTGCCTTGCTCTACCATTCCACGTCTGTTGATGAGTCCAGCTTCAAAAAGCATGGTCTCAGCCAAGGTCGTTTTTCCAGAATGATGTGCTCCTACAAGTACAACATTCTTGATGTGTTTGTTATCGTAAATTTTCATTTGGTTGTAATTAGAATCTTACAAGTGCTTTATTGCATAATAAGATACTAAAAATATGCAGTATCTAATTCATTATTAATGACTTTTGTCAGTGTGCTCCTCAATTTTTATTGCGAATTAAAAATTCGAATTCCCATTAAAATTGACCCTTTTGGTAAGGTATGGATACCAATTTTATGGTTAGTTTTACGCCATGCAAAAACGGAGTTTTTCCCAAATAGAATTTATTGCTTTAATGGCCTCGTTGATGTCGGTGGTCGCATTGGCAATCGATGCTCTTTTACCCGCTCTTGATGTGATTGGAATTACCCTCGGAACAAGCAATCCTGCCGACAACCAGCTTATTATTACTATGATTTTTTTAGGATTAGGGATTGGCCCATTATTTTTTGGACCTATCTCTGATGCCATTGGAAGAAAACCCATTGTATACATGGGGTTCGCTATTTTTCTTTTCGCAAGCTTTCTCTGTGTTTATGCTGAAAGCCTTCAAATAATGATAACCGGGAGAATACTTCAAGGCATTGGACTTTCTGCGCCACGCACCATAAGCATTGCCATAATAAGAGATATTTATGAAGGAGATTATATGGCTAGAATTTTATCGTTTGTGACGGTAGTTTTCCTACTCGTCCCTATTGTTGCTCCCGCTGCCGGAAAGTTTGTTTTGGACCGTTTTAATTGGCAAGGAATATTTTACGTGCAGTTGTTTTTTAGTGGCCTGGTATGCCTTTGGTTTTGGAAACGTCAGCGAGAAACACTGGCTCCGGAAAAACGCATTGCTTTTACAAGGTTATTATTTGTGAAAGGTTTTAAGGAAGTGATTCGTGAAAAATCCACCATTGGGTACACTGCGATTTCAGGATTGGTCTTTGGAGCGTTTATGGTCTATTTAAGTGGCTCGCAGCACATCTTCCAAGAACAATACGATTTAAAAGAAGAGTTTCCTCTCATCTTTGCGGGATTATCGATTGCCATTGGTTTAGCAATTTTCACAAATGGCTCTTTCGTCGTGCGCTTTGGCATGGAGAAAATGGTCTCTTCAGCGCTGTATTTATTTTTAGGTGTTTCATTTCTGTATGTTCTTTTATATTGGAATAGTGAAAATCCGCCAATTGAAATCCTTATGACTTTTTTCGCGGTCCAGTTTTTCGCTATAGGATTCCTTTTTGGGAATTTAAGGGCGCTAGCCATGCAGCCCATGGGTCATATTGCCGGTATGGCAGCAGCAATTACCGGTTTTATTTCAACTTTAATGGCCATTCCATTAAGCACTTTCATTGGTCGATTTATTGATCAGAGTGTATTACCCGTTTTTATTGGTTTTATGATTTGTGGGTTAATTTCAGTTTTTCTAATGCGATATAGCAGAAATGCAGCGCAAAAGAAACTAACCCTAAATACTTGATAGCACTACCCTACTTTTCAACAATTGCTAAAGGTTGAATATTCGGACGAACCTTTTTATACACTTGCCATTGAATTCTAGTAAGGATATCGGACATATCTGCCGTTTCTTTAATTTCGAGCATTGCAAGTTGGTCAAGCATTTCCTTTCCTTTATAATTCTCTTTAACGTCTTTTGACAGAATTAGGTACTCTTCTACTTTTTTCATAAACAATAATTTTTGCGCTGCTCTAAGCCCTAATTCGATATCGTAAACTTCGGCGAGCGCTTCCGCCTGAGCTTCCGCAGCATTATGATTTTCATAGAGGCTGGACACATCTTGTGAAAACACTGGTCGAGTAATCGTACATAAAATCAGTATTGTGAGTAGTTTTTTCATGGCTCTGTTTTTCTTCAAACTAGAAGAATAACAGCGGACTTACAACTCTTTAACGTTGTTTAACGGCCTTTAAAAAGGATTTAACGATTA
Organism: Flavobacteriaceae bacterium; assembly: GCA_024643425.1. Taxonomy (GTDB): domain Bacteria; phylum Bacteroidota; class Bacteroidia; order Flavobacteriales; family Flavobacteriaceae; genus JAHEMY01. The sequence continues at coordinate 250 of JAHEMY010000039.1, read as the reverse complement.
ATGTGAAAACTGAGGAAGTGAGCTCGAATTCGAGCTAAAATTGAAATTTTGAAAAAAAGGTGATGAAGCGGGGTCGTTTGTGTTCTATTCAGAATCACTTTTCAAAACCAATTCCCCGTGTTCGTTTAACACTAACTTTTCATTCTTGGCCGCTTTTCTAAAATTAAGGGAACGACGATAATTACTTTGAAAATCTGCGTGCTTCTTTTGTGAGGATGTCTGAGTCATAATTGTGGCATTTTTTATTGCA
>JAHEMY010000138.1 GCA_024643425.1 Flavobacteriaceae bacterium | reverse complement strand
CAACCAGGGAAGGACCTGTAAATATTCGTTCCATAAAAATGCGTTAAGCGTTGTAATACTTGCTATTCCATATAGCTTCATTAAAATTTTTCCCCTTGGCAAAGCCATAGAACAGAACAATACCTGCCACTGCCTTAAACATAAAAAGAAACATCAGTAGATACTCTGTAGGAGTCACTTCTCCCTTTGTGAAAAGATGCAAAGGAGTGATTGCCGTAAGAGCAATACTCACTAAGAATATAGTAAAAACCAGGTTCTCAAAATTTTTATAAGGCCACATCAACCATCTTCGCATCGGATGTAAATCGTTTCCCCATTTGTGAATCAGGTAAAAATAATCGTCTCCCAAGGGGGCAAAAAGAAGGGGGTCGTCGGCATTCTCTAATTTGAGTAATTGTGCCGGAGCCATTATTTTAAAATTATTCAAAACCGTGCTGTGTGATTGCTCTAAGTGGCGAATTTCAGAAATTGCTTCCTCCGGGAATACTCCCTTAAAAAAGTGGGCATCCAGAAAGCGAAGGCGAAACGTTACGCAAATTTTTTGGATGTCACTTAAATGAAAGATGCGGTCGGATTCCAGTTTGGAGCTATCAAACCGATTAGCTTCATATCTTGGTGGTCCTTGCAGACGCTCAGTAATCGCTGTCCTTTCAATTTCATTTTTAGAAAAAACGTCCTGAACCTCTTTTAAAATATCCTCTTCTGAAATTCTACGGGATCGGTTTTTCCGTAAATGAATTTCAATATTCGTTTTCGATAGCATATTCTTTTTTGATAAAAATAATTACAAAACCTCAGGTTTCCAATATTTTAACAAAGTGTATACATTTTTAAAATTCCAGAGTAGAATGCTGCTATAAAATAGGGCGTGTAGTCACGTACTTCAATTATCTTAAGGTTGCTCCAAAATCTTTTTCAAAGCGTTGCTGAAGCTTACTCATTATTTTTTCTATCTGCTTGTCTGTTAATGTTTTATTAGTGTCTTGTAAAGTAAAGCTTAAAGCATAACTTTTCTTGCCTTGCGGTAGGTTTTTACCGGTGTAGACGTCAAATAGTGCCACTTCCGTTAGCAGTTCTTTTTCAGTTTGCAGCGCTGCTTTTTGCAAGGCTTCAAAGGGAACAGATTCATCTAAGAGCAATGCAAAATCACGCTTTACCTTCGGAAATTTAGGGATTGGTTGTACCTGAAAATTGGTTGTTGGGATTTCTTCTAAAATGAAGTCCCAATTAAAATCTGCGTAGAAAACTTCACCATCCAAATCGAAATGCTTGGTGATCTTATTAGAAACAACACCAAATTCGACTAAGGTTTTTTTCTTTTTACTAAATCCAACGCCTTCGGAAAAGAGCTTCAATGAAGCAGCTTTCTCTGAATAGCCATCAATTCCCAGTAAATCCAGCAATGAGGTAACAACACCTTTTAAGTAAAAGAAGCTCATGGTGTCATTGGATGCAGTCCATGAGTCGTCATGTCGTTTTCCTGAAAGTAAGATCGATAAGTGTTTTTTCTCTTCTCTTCCGCTAGGATAGTTGAAATACGTTTTTCCAAATTCGAATAACTGCAGGGAAGTTGCTCTTCGGTTTTTATTGAATGCCAATGTTTCTAAACCTCCAAAGAGCATTGTTTGACGCAACACTGCCAAGTCCTGACTTAAAGGATTCAGCATTTGAACGTGGTGTTCTTTATTAAAATCACTTGACAAGGAAGTGTAAGAAGCGCTGGTGAGCGAATTGTTCAACATTTCATGAAAACCGAGCGCTGTGAGTGCAGAACCCACCTTATTTTGAATTTTATAATCCTCTACGATTTGTGTGGTAGCGATGGAGGCGTTTAGTTTTGTTGTTGTTTTTATTTCATTGTAACCATACACCCTCAGAATTTCTTCGATCACATCGGCTTCCCGCGTTACATCGTTTCTATAGGCAGGAATGGTCATACCAATACCTGATTCGGTCACATTGTTTATTTTAATATCCAGAGACATTAAAATAGCTTTAATCACTTCACGAGGAATTTCTTCACCAATTACGCTTGTGGCATGGTCAAAATTTAGAACTACCTGGTGGTCGGAAATCTTTTTAGGGTAAATATCGATCAAATCACTAGTCACTTGACCTCCCGCGATTTCTTCCATCATGATGGCAGCTACTTTTAGCGCATATTCCACACTGTTTGGGTCAATACCGCGTTCAAATCGAAACGACGCATCCGTATTTAACCCATGTCGTTTTGCAGTTTTTCGAACACTAATAGGATTGAAATAGGCACTCTCCAGGAAAATATCAGTTGTTTTTTCGGTAACACCGCTATCGATTCCTCCAAAAACTCCTGCAATACACATTGGCTTTTCGCCATCGCAAATCATAAGGTCCTCTTCATGAAGTTCTCGAACAACACCATCCAGAGTTTTAAACTTAGTTCCATTTGGGAGCGTTTTTACCACCACTTGCTTTCCTGCAATTTTAGCGGCATCAAATGCATGCAATGGCTGACCAAGGTCATGGAGAATATAATTGGTGATATCTACCACGTTATTAATGGGAGTGAGTCCGATGGCTTTTAAACGATTTTGCAACCAGGAAGGAGATTCAGCCACTTTAAGTCCGCTAATGGTGACTCCACAATAGCGAGGGGCCAAGGCTTTATCGATTACCTCTACATCGATTTTTAGGCTTCGGTTGTCTACATGATAGCTGCTTGTGGAAGGGGTAATTAATTCAATAGAGGTGCCTTTCTGAAGCAATCCTGCTCGTAAATCGCGGGCAACGCCCCAATGGCTCATAGCATCTGCACGGTTCGGAGTGAGTCCAATTTCAAAAACCGCATCGCTTTCAACTTCGAATATTGAAGCTGCTGGGGTTCCGGGTTTTAATTTTGAATCGAGAATCATAATTCCGTCATGGCTTTCCCCAAGGCCTAATTCGTCTTCGGCGCAAATCATCCCATGGCTTTCTTCACCTCGTATTTTGCCCTTCTTTATTTGCCAAGGGTTCCCTTCTTTATCGTAAAGTGTGGTTCCTATTGTAGCCACAGGAACTTTTTGTCCTTTAGCGACATTCGGGGCTCCACAAACAATTTGCACCGGTTCGGAAGCACCTATGTCAACTTTGGTAAGCTTCAGTCGATCGGCATTGGGATGCTGTATACATTCAAGAACATGGCCAATCACCACACCTTGCAATCCGCCGGGCACCGATTCAAAGGTTTCAATTCCTTCTACTTCAAGGCCAAGGTCGGTGAGTAGGGCTCCTGTTTCTTCAGAGCTCCAATTGATATTGATAAATTGCTTGATCCAGTTATACGATACTTTCATGTTCAAAAACTTGTAAGCTGCAAAGATAGTGTTTCACATTATTTTGCCGAAGGTTAAAATTTGAAAATTCTTGGACTTTTCGGTAGGGAAATTATGTGTTAGGTTGTTATATAAGTAATCAGGCAAATAGTTTGATTATTGTTTGGTTGTTTAGTTAGCTGTTGAACATGCCTCGGAAATTGAAAAAATGACGAGGTATGTTTTTTTTATGCGTTTACATTTCTAACTAGATGGAAAGTTGAAAGCATTACAATAACTGCTTTCAGTTAGCTTCCTTTCTTAAATCAGGAGATAAAATTCCAAATGTTTTGATACTTCACTAATTGCGCTAGGGCATGCTGAATTGGAGCATTTTCAGGCCGTTGCAACATAGGGTCTTCTTTTAGCGCTTGAAACGCATAGCTCCTGGCAATCTTTAGAATATCGCCGTCTTTCATGATATCGGCAATACGTAGATTAAGCACGCCGCTTTGCTGGGTGCCCATAAGATCTCCGGGGCCTCGTAGCTTTAAATCGACTTCACTTATCTCAAAGCCGTCGTTGGTGCGCACCATGGTTTGCAGGCGAGTCTTTGCATCGTCTGTTAATTTATGGCTGGTCATTAGAATGCAATAACTTTGATCGGCTCCACGGCCCACACGTCCCCTAAGCTGGTGAAGTTGGGACAATCCAAACCGCTCGGCACTTTCAATGACCATCACAGAAGCGTTGGGGACGTTTACACCTACTTCAATGACAGTGGTGGCGACCATTATCTGCGTTTCTCCTTGCACAAAACGGTTCATTTCAAAATCTTTATCGGCCGGCTTCATTTGCCCATGAACAATGGAAACTTGGTATTGCGGCATCGGAAATTCTCTAACAACGCTCTCGTAGCCATCCATTAAGTCTTTATAATCAAGGGCCTCACTCTCCTGTATTAAGGGGTAAACAATATATACTTGCCGTCCTTTGGCAATTTCATCCTTTAAAAAGCGAAAAACTTTCAATCGATTTGAATCGTAGCGATGCACGGTTTTAATTTCTTTTCGCCCTGGCGGAAGTTCGTCGATCACACTTACATCAAGATCTCCATAAACGCTCATAGCTAATGTTCGCGGAATAGGGGTGGCGGTCATGATCAAAATATTTGGGGGCATGATATTTTTATGCCAAAGTTTGCTTCGTTGAGCCACTCCAAATCGATGTTGTTCATCGACAATAGCAAGTCCTAAATTTTTAAATTGGACCTTATCTTCAAGCAGGGCGTGAGTGCCAATTAGGAGCTGAAGTGAGCCATTTTGAAGCTTTTCATGAATTTCTTTTCTTTTTGAAGTGCTTGTTGAGCCAGTTAATAGTAAAATACTGATATTAAGTTTATTACACCATTCTAATAAACCATTATAGTGCTGGACTGACAAAATTTCAGTTGGCGCCATTAAACAGGCTTGATAACCGTTGTCAAGTGCCATTAACATTGACATGAAGGCTACTATGGTCTTTCCTGAACCCACATCTCCTTGCAACAAGCGATTCATTTGTGCCTGACTCCCCAAATCTTTTCTAATTTCCTTGAGAACACGCTTCTGAGCATCGGTTAATTCGAAGGGTAAATGATGGTTATAAAAGTCGTTGAAATAATCGCCCACCGATTCGAAGGTGTAGCCTTTAATTTTCGATTTGTGAAGTAGATTTTTTCGAATGAGTTGCAATTGGATGTAAAATAACTCTTCAAATTTTAAGCGGTATTGTGCTCTGGCTAATAAATTCTGACTTTTGGGAAAATGAATGTTGAACAGAGCATCCCCCTTAGGGAGTAGTTTTAGAGCGGCAATAATGCTCTTCGACAAAGTTTCTGCAAATCGGTTTTGGGTTTCTATGAAAAGCTGCTGCAAGAGGTTGCAAATTACCTTATTGGTGATCCCACTGTTGGAAAGCTTTTCAGTGGAGGGGTAAATGGGCTGCATGGCCGTTCTTAGGCTCTGTTCATGGACTTCTTGAAGTTCCATCTCCGGATGTGGCATCGAGTAGGAGTTGTTGAACCAATTCGTCTTTCCAAAAATCACATAAGGAACATTCAATTTTAATTGCTCGCGAATCCATTTATGTCCGCGAAACCAGACCAACTCCATTTCTCCCGTATCATCGGTAAAGGTCGCTACCAAACGTTTTCCGCGCTTTTGCTCGATCATTTTAATATGGATGATTCGACCAACGATTTGCACCTCGGCATTTGTTTTTTCCAACTCGGCGATGCGATAGTATTTGGTCCGGTCCAGATAGCGGTTCGGGAAAAGATGCAGCAGGTCCTGAAACGTAAAAATGCCTAACTCCTTTTTCAATAACTCGGCCCTGTTCGGACCAACCCCTTTAAGGTATTCGATAGGTGTTTGAAGGACATTGGGATTCATACCAACGAAAATACCAAAATCATTTGAAGCTCGCTCGGTCCATTTATTTTT
>JAHEMY010000137.1 GCA_024643425.1 Flavobacteriaceae bacterium | reverse complement strand
ATGCTTAAGGAATCTACCTGCAGGGTGTCGCGAACAGCTAATTTTTTAACGCGGTAGGTAGATAGGGTATCCTGGGCTTGACCCAACACCGTGAAAAAGAATAAAACTACATAGAGATACCGCTTCATAGAGCCCTGTTCCGGCAGGAATTTTGTATTAACGATTGGTGGTTATTAAACAACAAACTTCGTCTTTTATTTTGTTGATTGTTTTTTGAAAACCTTTCTAAAAATCGTACAAGTAAATATACGGGGTTATTTAATTTAGACCTTTCAGAAAATCAATTACTGTGAAAATCATCTCATACAATGTCAATGGAATTCGCGCTGCCATGCGCAAGGGGTTCCTTGAATGGCTAAAAGCGGCAAATCCGGATGTAATCTGCATCCAAGAAACCAAGGCCATGGAAGACCAAGTGGAAGTCGCCGAAATTGAAGCGGCCGGGTATCCCTATCATTATTGGTTCAGTGCTCAGAAGAAAGGCTATAGTGGTGTAGCCATCTTTTGTAAAAAAGAACCCAAGCACATTGAGTACGGTACCGGAATCGATTATATGGATGCTGAAGGACGTAACCTTCGTGTCGATTTTGATGAGGTATCAGTCATGAGCCTTTATCTGCCAAGTGGAACCAACATAGAACGACTCGATCACAAGTTCACCTATATGGACGATTTCCAAAGCTATGTGAATGCATTGCGAAAGGAGGTTCCCAACTTGGTCATTTGTGGTGATTACAATATTTGTCATCAAGCCATCGACATCCACGATCCCATCCGCAATGCAAAGGTCTCCGGATTTTTGCCCGAAGAAAGGGAATGGCTGGACAACTTCATCAACAGCGGATTTATCGACAGTTTTCGTCACTTAAACAAAGAACCGCATCAATATACGTGGTGGAGCTACCGTGCTAATTCGAGAGCTAACAACAAGGGATGGCGTATAGATTACAATATGGTTTCCGAACCTTTACAAGAAAACATCAAGCGTGCCGTTATATTACCGGAGGCTGAGCACAGTGATCATTGTCCGCATTTGGTGGAACTGGCATTTTAAACTGAGTGAAGACCGCTTCGCTTAAAGACATAAGACGTAAGACCATGGTAGCAGGGTGTTTTGAAACCCTGAACATGATCTTTTAATAATGAATAGAGCTTCTTGACTCTTGTGTCTTGTCTCTATAATCTTAAATTCTTAACCTATGCTAAACAAAATAGTCTCCATCACTCTAATGCTACTCATGAGCTCTTGCGTTTCTTCAAAGATCTACGAAGACCTGAAAGCGAATTACGACGATCTAAAAGCGGAGAACCAATCGTTGATGACGCAATTGGACGGGCAAGGCGGAATGGGTGAAGCCTATTCTGTTGAGCAATTACGAAAAGAAATTGAGCGACTCAATGCTGAAAAAACCGCATTGGCCATGGAATTATCGGCAACTAAGAACAATCACGAACGACTCCAAGAATCCTATGATGCCTTAGAGGCAAATAGCTCGTCGGCACTTACTGAAAATTTAGAGCGCAACCGAAAATTGCTGGAGCAACTTGAGGCAAAGGAAAATGCCTTAGCCTTAGAAGCAAATCGCTTGAATGAACTTCAGAAAAAATTAGCCGACCGTTCACAACGGGTGGAAGAATTGGAAGGGATCATCGCCGCCAAAGACGCCCAGATGCGCAAGCTAAAAGATGCCATTTCTGCAGCACTTACTAATTTTGAAGGTAACGGACTCACCGTCGAGCAGCGCAATGGGAAGGTATATGTATCTATGGAAAATAAGCTGTTGTTTGAAAGCGGAAGCTGGGCCGTGAATGCTCGAGGGCGAGAAGCGGTGGAGGCTTTGGGTAGTGTCTTGTCTCAGAATAAGGAAATCGCGGTGTTGATCGAAGGGCATACCGATAATGTGCCTTTTGGAGGAAACGGAAATTTGAAGGACAACTGGGATCTTTCTACCAAACGCGCCACAGCAATTGTAACCTTACTCACCGAAAATAATGGGATTCCAAAAGACAATCTTACGGCGGCGGGACGCGGGGAATACGCTCCAATTGCAGGCAACGACACTTCAGAAGGGCGCGCCAAAAATCGCCGAATCGAAGTAATCCTAACGCCAAAGTTGGATGAGATTAGTAGGTTGTTGGAAGGAATGTAGCTTGATTAAAAGGAAATTTAATCTTTTCTTTCTGCAAGAAAGAGGAGGTTATTATCAGGGTCGTTAAAATGAGCTAATCGAATCCAACCTGCTTCTTCCATTCGAAACCTTATTCCTTTTGACTCTAATTCCTTTAGAGTCTTATCAAATTCCACAACCCCAAGTCCGATAGAGAGGCTATTACCGGGGACAATTTTTTCAGTCGCTAAGTGCAAGCCAATTAACAAATCAGGGGCTTGAATTTCGGCATAGTGATCCCCATATCGATTGAGTAGTTCTATGCCTAATGTGTTTATGTAGAATTCAACAGCCTCATCCATATTAGAGACCATTACATTAATACGACATGTTTTTAAGTTGTTCATTTGGTTGAGTAGGAATTAAAAACGATACTTTTTAAGAAAAATGCCAACCATTAAAGGTAACAAATACAAATTCAATTACATCCAGGATTTCGGCTCAATATTTTGATTCCGACACTTAGTATCAAGGAGAGGTAGGTGAATTTTGAAAGTTGAAAAAGTCCAAGAACCGTTATTTTCCAGAGTGATCAATAAGGGTATTTATTGTATATTTAAATAGAACATATTGGGTTTGCTAATTCAACGTATAAGCAATTAATAGAACAACCGTTAACTATATTTTTCAATGAAAACTGCCAATACTAAAACTTTAGATAAATACGATGCGATCGTAGTAGGAACGGGAATTTCAGGAGGATGGGCTGCCAAGGAACTTTGTGAAAAAGGACTGAAGACCCTAGTCTTGGAACGCGGACGTATGATCAAGCATATAGAAGATTATCCGACGGCAAATTTGGATCCGTGGGATTTGCCTAATGGAGGTACACCTTCTCGTGAGACAAGGGAACGCAAGCCTAAGCAAAATCGCACCGGATTTGTAACCAATGAAGCCCATCAGCATTTCTTTGTGGACGATTTAAAGCATCCTTATAATGAAGATCGGCCTTTTGGTTGGATACGAGGGTATCATGTTGGGGGTAGGTCGATTACTTGGGGAAGACATAGTTATCGATTGAGTGATATTGACTTTGAGGCCAACAAAAAGGAAGGCATAGCCATCGATTGGCCGGTTCGTTACAACGATGTTGAGCCATGGTACACGCATGTGGAAGAATATATAGGAGTTTGCGGCGAGAATTTAGGATTGCAACAGCTGCCCGATCAGCATCTATTAAAGCCAATGGAGTTGAATTGTGTAGAAAAACAGTTTAAAATGAAAGTGGCTGAAAACATGAACAACCGAGTAGTCACTGTTGGCCGTGTGGCTCATATTACAGAAGGGACAAAACCGGGACTTGGACGTACTTCTTGCCAATACCGAGACCGTTGTATGCGGGGATGTCCCTACGGTGCTTATTTTAGCAGCGTTTCCTCAACACTTCCTGCCGCTGAAGCCACCGGAAATATGATCTTGCGTCCAAATTCTATTGTTCATGAAATAATCTATGATCAAGCTTTAGGAAAAGCCACTGGAGTAAAAGTGATCGATGCGGAAACCAAAAAAACACATATTTATAAAGCAAAGGTTATTTTTTTATGTGCTTCGGCCGTCGCCTCAGCCTCCATTTTGCTTCAGTCTAAATCGGAACGATTTCCAAACGGTCTTGGTAACGACAGTGGGGAATTGGGTCATAATTTAATGGACCACCACTTTTTGGTAGGTGCTACCGGAAAAATGCTTGGGTTTGAAGACAAGCAAATAAAAGGACGTCCTCCTTGTGGTGTGTATATTCCGAGGTTCAGAAATTTAGGAGGCGAAAGCAACCAAGAGACCTTTAAAAGAGGATATGGATATGAAGGGGGCGCTTCAAGAAATGGCCTTTCTGAAATTGTAAAGGAATTGAAGTATGGAACTTCGCTGAAGGAAGCGATCTTAAAACCGGGAGAATGGCAAATGGGAATCATGGCATTTGGTGAAACCTTGCCCAACCACAATAACCGAATTTATTTGGACTACGATAAAAAAGACGAATGGGGATTGCCCACGGTAACTTTCGACGCTGCGTTTGGTGAAAATGAACTTGCTATGCGCAAGGACATGCAGGAGCAGGCAGTGAAAATGTTAGAGGCTGCGGGATGTTATGATATAGAGCCTTACGATGAAAAGGGCAGTATGGGCTTAGGAATTCACGAAATGGGAACGGCTCGGATGGGGCGAGACCCAAAGACTTCCGTATTGAATGGGAATAACCAAATACATGCCTGTCCCAATGTGTATGTGACCGATGGTGCTTTTATGACTTCTTCAGCCTGTCAGAACCCTTCCCTTTCCTATATGGCATTTACAGCAAGGGCGGCGAACCACGCTGCAGAACAATTACAAAAAGGAACGATTTAAGGATAAAGCAATGAATAGAAGAGAAGCATTTAAAAAAATTGGACTAACCACAGGATTTGTGGTATTGACTCCTAGCATGATGCAATTATTTCAGAGTTGTGCAAAAGCAACACCTGCTTGGTCTCCGGTATTTTTATCGGTGGAACAAGGCATGGTTTTGAAAAGATTAGCCGATGTCTTTTTGCCTAAGTCCGAGACGCCGTCGGCAAGTGAAGTAGGAGTGCCCGAATTTATTGATCGATATTTTGATGAGGTTTACGATTTGGATGAACAAAAAAGAGTGAAAATGGCCTTTGATTTGCTTATCGCCGAAATGAAAGCTGGAAGCAACGTTGAAGTTGATGCGCTTACAGAGGGTCATTACAAAGAAATTTTAGATCGTGAAATGCTGTTGGATCAAGCAAATTCAAATCCTTCCGAGCCTATGTCGATTTCCGAATTGTTAAATAGCCTAAAGTGGATGACCATCAATGGCTATCGCATTAGTGAAATTGTGGGAGAGCAAATTTTAGCCTATGATCCTGTCCCAGGCACTTATCTCTGTGACGATTTGCAGAAGCTCACCAAAGGCAAAGCATGGTCTTTATAATTTCAACCACACGCTTGCGTAGAAATTAGGGATTGAACATTGGCCCATTTATTAAGACTATAGCATCGAGACACGTGGTATTCAAGATCTGGATGATCTAAGAGCGCATTAAAATCTTCTTCATGGTGCGAAGGTCCAGTATCATTTTGGGCATAATATTGTGATGCTCCGTTTTCGAATTTGATTCACGGCTACATTTTTATTTAAATCAACCAACCCATCTACCGCTGGAGCTAATTCCCGTAGCAGTATAAATTTGGGTCGGAAAGTGGCCCATTCAGTATTCTTACCTAAATTTACAGCAATGAGCACACTTGTACAAATTTCAGTACTTCCGGAGGAGCAAGAAGATGAATCTTTGTTACTAAGCATGGCCCTTCGCAAGGCTAGAATGGTAAAAAAGGAGGTTCGGGAATGGAGGATCCGGAAACGGTCTATCGATGCCAGACGAGCTCCTGTAAAGATAAGTCTTCAGATAGAACTGTGGCGGGAACATGAAGAAAGGACCGGGATCCATCCTTTTGTTCCACAGGATGTTTCCAATGCTCAAAGAATTGCGATCATCGGCATGGGTCCTGCAGGAATGTACGCGGCCTTGCGGGCGATTGAAGGCGGTTATAAACCGGTTATTTTTGAAAGAGGAAAGGATGTGCGTTCCCGGAGAAGGGATCTGGCCAAGATCTCCAAGGAGCAAACGGTGAATCCGGAATCGAACTATTGTTTTGGCGAAGGTGGGGCC
>JAHEMY010000136.1 GCA_024643425.1 Flavobacteriaceae bacterium | reverse complement strand
AATCCCCAATTTAGTGTCGATACGTAATGTTGTATTCATGTTTGGATAAAACGCACCGGCCCATAAGTAATATCGAGGATTGATGGAGTCGCCTTCGCGACTCGTATAACTTTGCGACCAACCTAAAGCACAAAAGAATAAGGCTGTTAATAAAATAAAGCTATTTCGAAATGATCTACATCTTCTTGATGGTGGATGAATCGGACATGGATGAAGCATGGTTTGTAATTTAGTAAGACACATAAAGTTAGTCATTTAAATCGAAACCTTATGTCGTTTCAACCAAAACTTGTGGAGTCATAAAATATAAAAAAAGCCCGGCTATTAAACCGGGCTTTCATTTCTCTAATTCATAGATTTAGGCGTTTGGTTCTTGCGGAATCTTCAATCCATTTCTAAGAATCACGACTCCCATCGCTAATAACCAAAGTGCTTTTATGTGGAACATTGGTTTGAAATGATCGTAATAATCTGGGATGAATAATATAATTCCCATCGCTACAAGACCCAATAATATGGTGTACCAGCTTAGCCATTTTGGCAGAAGGTTCCACTTTACAAGACCTGCTCCCAGCAATACCAATCCAACACCGCTAAAAATACGTCCGAAACGAACAAAACAAGTAACATACTGGTTCGTAAATAGAATGTTGTCCATAAATTGTTGGATCTCTTCAGGCGATTTTCCCTCGGTCATTCCTACACCCCAGGCCCCATAATTATAATAAAAGGCGGCTGCTAAAGCAAGGGTAAACGTTCCAACCACGACCATCCCGGCTCCGGGGTTGATCAATATGCGATAGGGAGATTTTCCCAACATAGAAGCTAAGGCTATGGTAGCGACAATCATGGCAACCCATCCAAAAATATGGACACGGAAAATCCAGATCCAAGTCCACATATGTTCCCCAATAGAAGTGAAGTCGGAAGCAACTAAATACTCTCCTACATTGTGGGGAGAAATAATATGTCCTACCCAAAGCATTAGGGCTGCTGCAATAAAGGACCAACCGGTAAATGAAGTTTCAAATTTTTTAAGCATAGTGATAAGGTTTGTGTAATGTGGGAATCCTTTTTCTTTTTTTATAATCCCCAAAAAAAATTATTAAATCGAATTAAATTTCATCTTTGCCTTTTCCAAAGCCATACGTAAGTTGTTCCATAAATCCTTTTGGAAACTTTTCATCCCCGGGGAATCCAATTTCAACAGTGCCGCTGTCCTCAGGAACATAATTGGTTTTAAAAATATAGTCCCATAAACTCAAACTAATTCCAAAATTTATTCCTCGTGTATTTCCTTCCGGAAGCGCTTTCACATGATGGTATAAATGCATCACGGGATTGTTTAAGATGTATTTTAGAGGTCCCCAAGTAATCTTTATGTTCGCGTGATTTAAGTGGCCAATGGAGATGGCAATGAAGTGAACCACATAGGCTTGTTCGGGTTCAAATCCACCAAGAATCATTACGCCAAAGGTTTTTAGAGGCTTGTATAAGATGTTTTCCATCCAGTGGTAACGAAGGTGGGCAGCAAAGCCCATTTCTTTTACCGAATGATGCACCTTGTGAAATCGCCACAAAAATTCGTAACGGTGTAAGAGTACATGGGTGAACCATTGCACAAAATCGATAATAATAAAGAAAACCAAGAGCTGTGCCCACATAGGCCAGTTGGCAATATCGATAATGGCAAGGCTCTTAGCGGTAATCCCTAGATCACCAAAAAGCACTCCCAAAACTTCATAAATTCCACTTACTACGATGGCAAATATGAAAAAGTTGAAATACATATAAAAGGCATCTAACCAAAAGTCCTTTCTGATAATAGATTGGTTCTTTCTCCATGGAAAGGCAATTTCAAGCAGCCATACAATGAGAGAAATGGCGGTTAATCCCCAAAAAAAGTTGGTGTACCAAGGGACATCAAAAGTGATGGCTCTCCAGGTATAATTCATCATATTCAAAAACGAATCTGTGAAGGCGGTAATGTAACGTTCCATAGTTTACTCTTTTAATTCGTACCACTCCACTCCGGTTAACGGCGCTCTCCGACCTATCTTTAGAGGAGGGTAATTGGTTACTAAATAATTAATTATAATTTCTTCATTTCTTCCAAGATCCCATAAATTCTGGGTTTCTTGCATCCAATCAATGGTGGCAGCCCAACGTTCTGCATTCATACGATTTTGAGTAACTAACTTCGCCGAATGACAATTAGTACAATTGTTCACCACCTCCATAAACCCATCGGCTTCAATAAGTCCGGTTCGCACATGAATCCCGTCTACGATAAGATCCTCATCCACCTCTTCCACCGGTTGGACAACCTCATAAGAGGCCATGTCCTTCGATCTAAGCGATGAAAAGTCCGGATCGACCATCATAAACACCAGCAATCCACTAAAAACGACCACGGCGACCAACACCAACATCAAACTGCGATGGACGGCCTTTACGGTAGCTCTGAACTTATCTTGTTCGTTCATCTAACTTACTTTTACAGCAATACGGTGGCATGCATTGTTTAAATATCCTTTAGGGTTCCATCCCGGTAAAAGCATTGGCTGACTCGTTCCTTGAGCATCGGTTGCCCGCGCCCAAACTTCATAATATCCTTTTTTTGGAAAACTAACGCTTGCAGAAAAATGCTGCCAAGCCAACCGATTTGCAGGAGCTTCTATTTTAGCAGCTTGCCAGGTAGATCCGTAATCGATAGAGTATTCCATTTTTGTTACTTCCAGCTCTCCGGCCCATGCATGTCCGCGAATCGAAAGCTTTTTGCCCGAATCAATCACAGCACCCGATTTTGGATAGGTAATTAACGACTTCACAGGCATGGATTCGATAATACACATATCTTCATCCTTCACTTTTTCTCCCGGAGCAACGGGTTCACAGGGAACACGGTAGGACGACCCGGTCATTTTTTCTCCGTCATGCTCTTTATTTCGAACACTTATTCGTTGTATCCATTTCCCTGAAGTTGAAGCCGGCCATCCACCGGAAACAAGTCGCACAGGATACCCATGCACCAGCGGAATGTCTTTGCCGTTCATTTGAAAGGCTAACAAGGTTTCTTCTTGCATCGCTTTGGCCATAGGAACTCCTCTAGAAATAGGTTCTTTTTTGGCATCCCCACTTAAATGTGCGTCTGCGGCATGATACCCAATATAGACGGCATTCGACTTAATGCCAACATCGTCCAATATATCTTTTAATCGAACTCCTGTCCAGGTAGCACAGGAAACAGCACCAACGGTCCATTGATTTCCCTTTGCAGGGGGATCGAACTCTGCCCTTCCGTTCCCACCACATTCAATGGTGAGTTGATAGGTATGATGCTTAAATTTTGATTTTAATTCTTCAAGCGTGTAGGTTTTGGATTGCTTTACCGATTCACCATCGATGGTCACCGTCCAATTTTTTACATCAATATTTTCAGGGACTTTTCCATTATTTCGAATGAACATAAATTCATTTGAAGTGATCTTCTCATCGAGCAAATGAGCCTGCGCCTCCAAATTCCAGGGTCGGTCGTTGAGCAAAATCATTTCTTTGTTTTTCTGAAATAATTTAAACGGATCAGGATCTTGTAACGCCAAGGGCGTATAGCCCGAAGGAATCATTTCTCCGAACACAATTTCCGTCCCCACCAGCACGGTAAGTGAGGAAAGTGTGGCTTTTTTGATAAAAGATCTTCTTTTCATAAATGAAGGGTCTACTAAAAGTTTTGAAATATATAAACTCCAGAGATATTTGTTTGTAACCTAAGTTACATTGCTGAAATACTAGCTCTTATAAAGCTAGTGATTTATGCAGAAATTCTATCTAAAAAAGGGAGAATTCTTCCCGAAAAAACAGACTAAATTGTCGATTTTCTATACAGATATCGAAATGTGAATGAATATTATTAAATTGTCATTCAATAAAACAAAAACAACCTATGACCGATCTTGATATTGCCAGTAAAATTGAACTGAAACCTATTACCTCCATTGCAGAAAAACTAGGACTGCATTCCGACGATATTGAAATGTACGGTAAGTACAAAGCAAAACTACCATTGTCTAAAATCGACCTTAAAAAAGTACAGCAATCCAATCTAATTTTGGTAACTGCCATTTCCCCAACACCTGCGGGGGAGGGAAAAACTACCATGTCCATCGGATTGTCGGAAGGCTTACACCAATTGGGGAAGAAGACCATTGTGGTGCTTCGAGAACCTTCGTTAGGGCCTGTCTTTGGAATTAAAGGGGGTGCAACAGGAGGTGGCTATTCACAGGTGCTCCCCATGGAAGATATCAACCTTCATTTTACGGGTGACTTTTCGGCCATAGAAAAAGCACATAATTTATTGGCTGCGGTTATCGATAATAACATTCAAAGTAAAACCAACTCATTGGGCATCGATGCGCGCACCGTGACTTGGAAACGAGTGATGGATATGAACGATCGCTCCTTGAGAAAGATCGTCATCGGTCTGGGAGGAACCGGAAACGGAGTGCCTAGAGAGACCGGATTTGATATCACAGCGGCTTCCGAGATCATGGCAATCCTATGCTTGTCGGACGATCTTGAGGATCTTAAAAAACGCTTGGGTGGAATTTTCATTGGCTATACCCTCGACAGAAAACCGGTATATGCAAGAGAATTAAAAGTAGAAGGAGCCATGGCTGTTCTATTGAAGGATGCCATAAAACCTAATTTAGTGCAAACTATTGAAGGGAACCCTGCCATTATTCATGGGGGTCCCTTTGCCAATATCGCGCAAGGAACCAATACCGTGATCGCAACTCGTATGGGGATGACTTTAGCCGATTATACCGTGACGGAGGCAGGTTTTGGTGCCGATCTAGGGGCAGAGAAATTCTTGGACATCAAATGCCAAAGCGCAGGCTTGTCGCCTAAAGCTGTAGTGATTACCGCAACCATTCGCGCCTTGAAATACCACGGGGGTGCCGATCTAAAATCGCTCACCGAACCCAATGTGGATGCACTGATAAAAGGATTGCCAAACTTGGAAAAACACTTGGAAAATGTGCAGCAATTCAACATCACACCGGTAATCTCGATCAACCGTTTTGTTTCCGATACCGAGGAAGAAATACAAGCCATCAAAGACTTTGCGAAGAGTAAAGGAATTCGAGTAGCCCTTGCCGAGGTTTGGGCCAAAGGAGGAAAAGGAGCCTTGGAGCTAGCGCAACATGTAGTCGATATCGTGGAATCGGGAAGTTCGAATTTCAAACCCTTGTACCAATGGGATGCTCCGGTGAAAGAAAAAATAGAAACCATAGCAACCAAGATTTATGGCGCCAACGGAGTAAACTACGCAGGGAAGGCATTAAGTAATTTAAAAACCATCGCTAATTTGGGATTGGAGCATCTGCCCATTTGTATGGCCAAAACGCAAAAATCCTTATCGGATGATCCAGCCTTGATTGGTCGACCCACGAATTTTGAAATCACCGTGCGTGAAATTGAAATCGCTGCGGGTGCAGGATTCTTAATTCCTATCACGGGTGAAATGATGCGGATGCCCGGATTGCCTGCGCATCCTGCTTCAGAAAATATTAGCATTGACAATAAAGGAACTATTTCAGGATTATTTTAAGTAATTTTAGAAGGGTTATTAAAGAAACAACCAAAGGTCCTTTTCACAAACAATTGTAATGGCGACGCGAACCTATCAGGGAAAGAAATTTGAATTGGATGGCATCCGTGCCATCGATGATGCCTTGACCATCGAGGAAGCGCTTCAGATCAATGTAAATAAGGAACCTTTTACCGTATCGATGCGCACACCCGGTGCAGATTTTGAATTGGTTCGAGGGCTTTTACATTCAGAAGGGGTAATCAACCAAATCGATTGG
>JAHEMY010000038.1 GCA_024643425.1 Flavobacteriaceae bacterium | reverse complement strand
GATCGATCGAAACCCAATCCAAAAATAACATCGAATATACACTCGACGGAGTAATTGATTTTATCAATCATCGCCACAGCGACCTCGAGTCCCATTACAAAGTTTTTAAAGAGCAGTTTGTAGTTTGCTGGGCCGGACTGGTAAAACACGTAAAAGGCAACGATTATTATTCGCGTGTAGACATTGAATTAATCAACGAACAAGTGCGACTCTTTTATTCGGCTTTAGATGAAATTAGTATCGAATTTAATGAAGACGAATTCAAGATTATCGAATACGTTCATTTAGGACTGAATGAGCAATACCGCTATTACCCCTTGGAGGAAGTGAGGATTTCCTTCAGAGAAAACGGTTCCTATCAAATCGATTCCAAGTTAATTTTCGAACCGCCACAATTTAATAAACGCACACTTTATCACATCTACAATGCCAACAATGCCTTGCTCGATAAACTCAGAAAGAACATCCCCTTGGCGGCGCGTGAAGAAAAAGATTTACAGCGTTTACCCGCCACATACCTGATCTGTTATTTAAATGATTTTCAGGATGCAAAGGATAAATTACTAGAATCTCAACCATTTTTGAAACAAATTAATGGAAATGTATACCAATCGTTCAAGGATGCAAGCCGTATCCTTAGAAAAGTAAAATACAATTAACCTTGCTTTGGTTATTATTTCATAAATTTAAGTCAATTCATAAAAAATTAAATCATGGGGATTTTCGATAAAATAAAAGAAAAACTGAGTAACGAATTTATTGATATTGTCGAGTGGCTCGATTATACCGATGATACTATTTGTTATCGCTTCGAACGCTACCAAAACGAAATAAAGAACGGCGCCCAACTTATTGTTCGTGAAGGGCAAACTGCAGTTTTTATAAATGAAGGTCAGCTGGCCGATGTATTCAAACCGGGTACCTACACCTTAAATACCGAAAACCTCCCCATTTTAGCGACTTTAAAAGGTTGGAAATACGGATTTAACAGTCCGTTTAAGGCAGAAGTATACTTTGTAAACACCCACTTATTCACAGATGAGAAATGGGGAACCAAGAACCCAATCACCTTGAGTGATGAGCGCTTTGGGCTCGTTGAAATTAGAGCATTTGGAACCTATGCTTATCGTATTTCGGATGCCGGAAAGTTTATAATCGACATTGTTGGAACGGACAACAACTTCACCAATTTCGAAATTAACGAGCACCTAAAAAGTTTAATCGCAACCCGTTTTACCGATACCGTTGGGAAGGCGAATCTACCTATAGAACTATACGCCGCTAACACTTCCGAACTCAGTGAAACCTGTAAAGAAGTTATGAAACCTGAATTTGGATCGGTAGGGATTGGATTGGAAAAATTCTACATCGAGAATGTCTCCATGCCTGAAGAACTGAAAAAGGAGATCTTCGAATACAGCCGCATTGATAAGTTGGATTTAGACAAACTTACCAAGTTCAAAACTGCCAAGGCTATTGAAGCTGCTGCTGCCAATGAAGGTGGTACCGCAGGAGCCGGAATGGGAATGGGAATGGGCTTCGTACTTGCACAACAAATGGGCGGGATGATGCAGCCGCAAGGAGTTCAGCCGCCATCGCAAGCAGCCGCAACACCACCGCCGATTCCTGCGTCAATTCAGTATTTTTACGCGGTAAACGGACAGCAAATGGGTCCGGCAACCTATGAACAATTAAGTGCCCTTTTTGCAAATCGCACCGTAAATCGAGATACCTTAATCTGGAAACAGGGAATGGCAAATTGGACTGCTTTAAAAGACGTTGAAGAACTAAAAGCCTTCTTAGGAAGCAATACGCCACCGCCACTTCCAGGAGCATAATTTTAACCACTTGGTTATAAAATCATGCAGACCTCGGCTGAACAAAAATCTGAATTAAAAAAATCTTGTAAGAACTGCGGGGCAGAATTACTCTATGCACCGGGGACCACAGAATTAAAATGTGAATACTGCGGATATAAACAAGAAATTGCTGCTTCAGACTTGGGTTTTGAAGAACTTGAACTGAAACCTTATTTAGAAAGTTTAGGAAAACAATCGCATACCGAAGAGATTTCCATGATTCAATGCAAGAATTGTGGGGCGAATCAGCACATTGAAGAGCATTATAAATCCCTGCATTGTGTGTATTGCAGTATGCCCCTCATTATTGAAGACGCTCACAATGAAGAGTGGATTCTGCCCGGGGCCGTTCTCCCCTTTCAAATAAATCAGACTGAGGCACACAAAATGTTTCAGAAATGGGTAAAAAGTTTGTGGTGGGCTCCCAATAAATTGCAAAAGGCCAGTTTGGATCCTCAAAATACCAAAGGATTGTATGCGCCTTATTGGACCTTCGACGCCAAGCTATCTGCCGACTATTCCGGGCAACGAGGCGACTATTATTATGTGTCGGTCCCTTATACCACCAGGGTAAATGGTAAAACGGTATCCCGCATGAGGCAAGAGCAACGCACCCGATGGTCTCCCGCTTTTGGTTCTATTTCAGGATTTATTGACGATACCTTGGTTCGAGCATCACAACAAAAATCGGGGGTAATCCCTTTAAAAGTTGCGCGGTGGAACTTAAAACAACTCAAGCCTTTTAACAGCAGCTACCTGTCCGGGTTTGTAACCGAGAAATATACCATTCCACTGAAGGATGGACATTTGGATGCGAAGGCAGAAGCCAGAAATATTGCTGAGGTTTGGGCGCGGCGCGATATTGGTGGTGATACCCAACGTATTTCAAGCTTAGAAATGACCTTAACAGAAGAAACTTTCAAACACATTTTACTTCCCGTTTATATTAGTGCTTATATGTATCACGGCAAGCGCTACAACTTTTTTGTGAATGGAGAAACAGGTGTTGTTGCCGGTGAACGACCTTATTCGTTTTGGAAGATTTTCTTTTTTGTATTGTTCATTATTATCATTATCGCCGTTATAGCTATTGTTGGAGGGTCATGAGAACACTGGTCGTAGGAGATATACACGGAGGATTAAAAGGCGTACAGCAAGCACTTGAACGTTGTAGGCCTAAAGCAACAGACACTTTTGTTTTTTTAGGTGATTACGTGGATGGGTGGAGTGAAAATGCGGAAACCATCCATTTTTTGATTGAATTTTCGAAAAATCAAAACTGCATCTTCTTACGAGGCAATCACGACGAACTGTGCTATCATTATTTAAAGGATGGTATTGCAAACGATATGTGGTTGCATCACGGAGGAATTTCGACACAAAAAAGTTATGCTGAAATAAATGCTGCAGAAAAAGCAGCCCATCTGGAATTTTTTGAAGCACTTGTGAATTATCACATCGATGATGAAAACAGGCTCTATGTTCATGCCGGGTTTACCAATTTACACGGCCCTCAATTTGAATATTATCCAAATATGGTATACTGGGATCGGACCTTATGGGAAATGGCATGCGCCATCGCTCCTGAATTGGATCGCAACGATGCTTTTTATCCTCCCCGTCTCAAGTTATTCGATGAAATTTTTATTGGCCATACTCCGGTAACGCGCATGGACAGAACGGTGCCCACTCGACGGGCCAATGTTTGGAATATCGATACGGGAGCCGCATTTAAAGGACCCCTTTCGATTATCGATGTTCAAACCAAAGAGGTTTGGCAAAGTGACCCTCTGTATACCTTGTATCCCGTAGAAAAAGGAAGAAATTAAAGTGGTTGAAGTTCAAATGTCCGCGCTTCAGGAATTACATGACACTCATCTGAACCCACAGATATTGATTCGGAAGTAAATTCTTCATAACCTTCCGCAGAAACTTGAATTAAATAAATCCCGGGACGTTCCCCTGCCCCAGCAAAATTTGAGGACGACGGAAAGGCCATTAATTCTTCAGAATAATCCCCATCTACCGCCGTAACCGTAATATTTTCAGTAATAACATTGCCTGAAACAGCATCCTTTACCGTAATGGAAAGGCCATATACAAGTTCTAGTGTACAAGCATACCCATCATCTCTTTGGGGACAACCAAAAAGTAAAAAACAAGTAGCACATAACAACAGTTGTTTTATCATGGCAATAGTAACGCTTTGGTTCCCTTTATAGTATAAAAAAACCGCCAAATTTATAGGCGGTTTTTACATCTTCTTTCATTCACTATAAATCAAATTTAATTCCCTGAGCGAGGGGTAAATTTGTCGTGTAGTTAATTGTGTTTGTCTGACGACGCATATATACTTTCCAGGCATCCGATCCGGATTCTCGTCCACCGCCGGTTTCTTTTTCACCACCAAAAGCACCACCAATTTCAGCTCCGGAAGTACCAATGTTTACATTGGCAATTCCACAATCACTGCCTGCATGGCTTAAAAAGCGTTCTGCCTCACGAAGGTTATTCGTCATAATAGCCGAAGATAGTCCTTGAGCCACACCATTTTGTAAAGCGATGGCATTTTCGACATCTCCACTATATTTCATTAAATAAAGTACTGGAGCAAAGGTTTCATGCTGTACAATTTCGAAGGAATTTTTTGCTTCTGCGATGGCCGGTTTCACATAACACCCGCTTTCATATCCTTCGCCCTGAAGTACGCCTCCCTCGACAAGAAGGGTTCCGCCTTCTTCCACTACTTTTTCAAGTGCCTTATTGTACATAGCAACGGCATCTTTGTCGATAAGCGGCCCAACGTGATTGTTTTCATCCAAAGGATTTCCAATTCGAAGTTGGTTATAGGCTGCGACCAACGCATCTTTCACTTGGTCGTACATACTTTCATGAATAATCAAACGACGGGTTGAAGTGCATCGCTGACCCGCAGTTCCTACTGCTCCGAAGACAGCTCCGATTACCGTCATTTTAAGGTCGGCATCCGGCGTTACGATAATCGCATTATTTCCTCCTAATTCCAGAAGGCTTTTTCCTAATCGTTCCCCTACTGTTTTAGAAACAATTTTACCCATTCGAGTAGATCCGGTGGCCGATATTAATGGAATTCGAGTGTCGGTTGTCATCATTTCACCCACGTGATAATCTCCGTTAATCAAGCAAGAGATCCCTTCCGGCAAATCGTTCTTAGCAAAGACTTTCGCTGCAATCTTCTGACAAGCAATTCCGCATAGCGGTGCTTTTTCAGAAGGCTTCCATACGCACACATCACCACAGATCCATGCCAGGGCTGTATTCCAACTCCACACGGCTACCGGGAAGTTAAAGGCCGAAATAATTCCTACGACTCCAAGTGGGTGGTATTGTTCGTACATTCTGTGCCCCGGACGTTCGCTGTGCATGGTGAGTCCGTGCAACTGACGAGAAAGTCCAACGGCAAAATCACATATGTCTATCATCTCTTGAACCTCTCCCAAGCCTTCTTGGTAGCTTTTTCCCATTTCATAGGAAACCAATTTCCCTAAAGGCTCTTTCAAACGGCGTAGTTCATCTCCAAACTGTCGCACAATTTCACCACGTAAAGGAGCAGGAGTCGTTCGCCAAGATTTAAAGGCGGTGGTCGCCGCTTTCATAACAGCTTCGTATTCCTCTTTTGAAGTGGATGTTACTTTCCCTATTAAACTTCCGTCAACCGGGGAATAGGATGCGATAAGTTGGTCTCCTGGCATCCAGGAATTTCCTGTTGAGGTTCCATAATTTATTTCTTGAATTCCTAATTGTTGAAGAGCTTCTTCAATCCCAAAGGAAGTAGCAACCGTACTCATAGTATAAAATTTTAGTCGTTGTAATTGAAGCGCAAAGTTACTTATTCCCTTACAGAATAGGAAGTAAATGGACAGTGAATATGGAGGAGGCTATTCGGCTATGAAACGAGCATCGGTTTCCATAACCGTTCCGCACTTCTTGCAAGTTCGCATCTCCTTGGAATTGTAATACTCCTTAAAGTGAGGAAGAAAATCCTTTTCGATATCGTGAAGTTCGAAATAGACCTCATGCAATTTGTGGTTGCAGTTATCGCAGAACCAGAGCAGCCCATCGGTATATCCTTTTCCGGCTCGTTTTCGTTCAATTACCAATCCAATAGAACCTTCGCTTCTTCCGGGTGAATGTGGAACTTTTGCAGGGTGTAAGTACATATCCCCGGGGCCAAGAGGCATTTCTTTCCGTTGGCCATCTTCCTGGATAATCACATTGATAGTTCCTTCCAATTGATAAAACAGTTCTTCCGTTTCGTTGTAGTGATAATCTTTTCGCGCATTTGGTCCGGCCACGATCATGACGATGTAATCTTCAGCATCGACATATAAATTTTTATTCCCTACGGGAGGTTTCAACAAATCGCGATTCTCTTCGATCCATTGGTTTAAATTGAAAGGTTTAGAAATAGCCATAGCCGTACTTTTATGTTTTGCATAAAAATACGGCAAATGCTCTTAATCTAAAAATTCAGGGTTGTTTACTTTCTGTAAAAAAGTTGGGTAAAATAATACCTTCCTTGGTTATTTTGTATCACACCAAAACCGGAGTGTGTATAATTTCCTTCTAAAACATCGCGGTGTGCCGGGCTATTAATCCAAGCTTCCACTAGGTCGGATGCTGTATTATATCCATAACCAACATTTTCACCAACCGATTGGGCGCCATTTTCACGCAATGCTTGGGCACGAATTCCAAAGTTGTCATGACTTATTCTACTTGCTTCAATCATATACTGGGTATGATCTACTGCGTAGGCTGAAGCAAATTGTTGATCTTTTGCTAAAGGTGCAAGCTCTTTGGAAGCTCTATATTCATTTACCAATTGCAAAATTTCGTTGGCCATTTGCCAATCCGTTTCGTTTGCTAAATTTAAATCGATTTTAAGGTTCGATTCGTTAATAGATTCGACTCCTTCGTCTTTCGAACAGGCCACGGTTAGTAATAAAACCATAGCAAGTAGGCTAGTTTTTAGTAGTTTCATTTTCGGGGGCATCAAATTTGGGGCTTGATGTGAGTCAAATATAGATAAAAAACCATTCGAAACAACACTTTATCGATGTTAACGTGCATTTCATCGATATTTTTGATGTATTTTGTATGAAATTTCCACACCAAAAAATTGTATAATCCCCGATGAATAAAGGATTTTATGCTATCTTCGAAGACGATCAAAAAAAATTAGTTATGATTAGAATTTTAACACTTTTTACCCTCTTTTTTGTACTTTTTTCATGTAAGAACAATCCTACTTTAGATGATTTTGAAGAAAAAAACATCGATAAAGAGCAAAAAGATACTGTGAAAAGCACAAATTTTGGAATTGTGATTCATGGAGGTGCAGGAACCATATTGAAGAAAAACATGTCGGATTCTCTTGAAAAAGCCTATCAGGAAGTTTTAGAAAAAGCCATTAGAAAAGGTCATGAAATTCTAGCCGAAGGAGGTTCATCTCTTCGTGCAGTGACAGAAACCATTAACATTATGGAAGATTCCCCACTATTTAATGCGGGAAAAGGTGCTGTATTCACCCATGATGAAACTAACGAGTTGGACGCCTCTTTGATGGACGGGTCAAATTTAAATGCCGGGGCCGTAGCCGGAGTGACGCGTATAAAAAACCCTATCAACTTGGCCCTTGAGGTAATGCTAAATAGCGAGCACGTCATGCTCTACGGAAAAGGTGCCGAGGAATTCGCAGTGACGAGAAATATGGAATTGGTAGATCCTAGTTATTTTTATAGCGAATCTAGATTGCGTTCGCTTAAAAAAGTGATAAAAAAGGAGCAAGATGAACTTTCTTCGGTTCATTCAGCTTCATTTGAAGATCCTTACAGCAAGGATTCAAAATTTGGAACCGTAGGCTGCGTTGCTCTAGACCAATACGGAAATCTGGCGGCAGGAACCTCTACCGGCGGGATGACAAACAAACGTTTTAATAGGATTGGGGATGCTCCAATAATTGGTGCCGGCACTTATGCCAATAATGCTACATGCGCTATTTCGGCGACGGGATGGGGAGAATTTTTTATTCGATCGGTAGTGGCACATGATATTTCGGCCCTTATGGAGTACAAAGGACTTACGCTATCTGAAGCTGCGGAAGAAGTGATTCAGCGGAAAGTACCTGCCTTAGGTGGTGATGGCGGGGTCGTAGGTATAGATCGAGAGGGGAATGTTACCATGGAATTTAACACAGCTGGTATGTACCGTGCTCACATGAATTCAGAAGGAACTCTAAACATTGGAATTTATAAAAAATGAAGCCGCCCTACTACGCCGTAATCTTTACAACACGACAATCGACAGACCTTGAAGGCTATGACGAAATGGCTGTCAAAATGGAGCGACTGGCAGAAACCCAAAAAGGGTACTTGGGCATGGACCACGCTCGAGAGGATCTTGGTATCACCATTAGTTATTGGGAATCCCTTGAGTCCATTGCAAATTGGAAAGCACATCTAGAACATCAAAAAGCCCAAGCCCTGGGGAAGTCCAAGTGGTATGAACAATATACCCTTCGTATTTGTAAAGTGGAACGGGAATACCAATTCCCTGCAAACAATACATAAAAACAGCCTCCTATAATTTAAGAATTGACGGGTATTGTTAACAAAAATCAATCCTCCAACCTATTTATTATTGTCGTGAAACTAAAGAAATAGTACCTTAGCCTTTTGAACTTATTTACCTAAAATTTGACCTATGAGCACTGAGAAAGACGCAAAATTAAAAGCATTAAAACTTACCCTTGATAAGCTAGATAAAACTTACGGAAAAGGCACTGTGATGAAGATGGGTGATTCCGCTGTCCAAGAAGTGGAAGTTATCCCAACCGGTTCCTTGGGACTGGATGTTGCATTAGGAGTTGGAGGTTATCCTAGAGGAAGAGTGATTGAAATATACGGACCTGAATCGTCGGGTAAAACTACTTTAACGCTTCATGCCATTGCGGAAGCTCAGAAAAAAGGAGGTATTGCCGCTTTTATTGATGCGGAACATGCCTTTGATCGTCATTATGCCGAAAAATTAGGCGTCGATATTGAGAACCTTATCATCTCCCAACCGGACAATGGGGAACAAGCCTTGGAAATTACAGACAACTTGATTCGCAGTGGCGCTATTGATATTATAATTATTGACTCTGTAGCGGCCTTAACACCTAAAAGTGAAATTGAAGGTGAAATGGGAGATAGCAAAATGGGATTGCATGCCCGTTTAATGTCCCAGGCTTTAAGAAAGCTTACTGGTTCCATCAGTAAGACAAAATGTACCGTCATCTTTATTAATCAGTTACGAGAAAAAATAGGGGTGATGTTCGGGAATCCTGAAACCACTACAGGTGGAAACGCCTTAAAGTTCTATGCCTCTGTTCGTTTAGACATAAGAAGATCGACTCAAATTAAAGACACTGCCAGCGAAGCCGTTGGAAACAAGACCCGTGTAAAAGTGGTAAAAAACAAAGTAGCGCCTCCTTTCAAAACGGCCGAATTTGATATCATGTACGGTGAAGGTATTTCAAAGGTTGGAGAAATTATCGATCTTGGTGTTGATTTTGAAATTGTAAAGAAAAGCGGATCTTGGTTTAGTTATGACGACACTAAACTGGGGCAAGGAAGGGACGCCGTTAAGGGACTACTCCAAGACAATCCTGAACTTATGGAAGAATTAGAACAAAAAATTAAAGAAGCCATTTCCGCGGTTTCCTCCTAATTAAAACAACCTCACGCAACCTAAACCTTCAATAAGCATCTTATGAAAGTAAAGCACAAAGCGGTGAGGTGGCCTACTCATATTCAGTAGTTTAACATGACCCTATTTGACTTTACAAGAGCTCATAACAGGATGTAAGCAGAAGGATGCGAAAGCACAAGAAGCACTTTACAGGCAATATGCAAACATATTGTTTGGAATTTGCTTGAAGTATTCTCCCAACCGTATGGAAGCAGAGGATAGTTTACAAGATGCTTTTATGACCATTTACAATCGTGTTGAGCAATATGAAGGCAAAGGTTCTTTTGAAGGTTGGATTAAACGAATTACTGTAAATACGGTACTTCAGAAATATCGGAAAAAGCGACTCTATGAAATTTCTAACGAGGAACAACTTGAAGAAATTGATGAGGAGATTGTGCACGATGAAATTCCTTTGGATTATTTGCTGAAAATAATTCAGGAATTGCCGGACAGGTATCGTTTGGTATTTAACTTGTATGTGATGGATAATTATTCGCACAAGGAAATTGCCGAAATGCTAGGAATTAGTGACGGTACGTCCAAATCGAATCTAGCCCGGGCCAGAGCCATATTAAAAACGAAAATAGAACTATTTAAAAACGAAAACCCTTAGAAAGATTCGTTTTATATAATGAGTAAAAAAGAACACATAGACAAATTATTCAAAGACTCCTTCAAAGAGTTTGAGGCAACGCCTTCTCCGGAAGTTTGGAATCAAATTCAGGCAAAACTGAAAGAGGAAAAAGACGACCGTAAAGTGATTCCAATCTGGTGGAAGCTGGGTGGTGTAGCTGCGCTTATTGCCCTTTTACTAACCGTTGGAAATAGTTTGTTCGTAAATAACTCCGCTCCGGAAATTGTTACAGAGGATTCTTCAAAAGAAATTATTCAGGACCTCAACAGCACAAAAGATTCTAATGATTTGATAGACAATTCGCCTGTCGAAATTGTGGATGCGAACGACGCTTCGTTTGACAATGCTCTGGAAACAAATCAAACAACGGACGAAACAACGAATTCTAATCGTTCAACAAAAATGATGGCTCCCGAAACTGGAGTCACAAAAACTACAACTCAAAAAGGAAACAAAAATTCCATCAAAACAAAAACGCAGCAGACAACTCCACAAAATGAAACGAGGGTAGCTGTGGAGGCAAGTCCAACAGGGCGTCCTGCTTCAACAAATCAAAAGAATCCACTTTTTAAAGAGCCGCAAGAACTTCAGAATTCTGAAAAATCTAATACGGCAGTCACAGATGCTAAAAATGCACAAGTAAAGAATCCGGAAACAGAAAAAGAAGCTGCAGCACCCTCCAAAATTACCAACAATGCAGTAGCTCAAGAAAGCGAAGTTGAAAAAGCCAGTGAAAAGGTAGAGGAGTCCTCTAATAAAAAATCCATTTTCGACGCCATAGAAGAGCAAAAAGAAGAAGCCATTGCGCAGCAGGAGAAAAAGAAGCATGGAGGATGGGAAGTTACACCCAATGTTGGTCCGGTTTACTACAACAGTTTAAGTGGAGGCTCATCGATTGACCCTTCCTTTTCAGACAATAGTCAGACAGGCGAAGTTAACTTTAGTTATGGTGTTCAAGTAGCCTATGAGGTTACTGATCGATTATCCATAAGATCCGGTGTAAACAATGTGAATGTGGGCTATGCAACCGGAGGTATTGAATTGGCTTCGGGTCCTGCTTCATTTGGGCTAAAATCGGTGGATTATGGAAATTCAGGGCGAAATGTTTTAAGTGCTTTTGACAAAGGAACAATCCCAGCCATGCCTACGGACCCTAATAACCCTTACGGGCAGTTAAATTTGAAATCAACGTCGGGCAATGCCGAAATACGACAAAGTATTACGTATTACGAAGTTCCCCTTGAGGCTAAATACGTGCTTGTAAATCGTAGATTCGGTGTAAATATGATTGGTGGTTTTAGCACCTTATTTCTAGGAGACAGTGAAATTTCTGTGAACGACGCAGATTTCAGAAGTGTCTTGGGAGCGTCTAATAATTTAAACGACGTGAGCTTTTCGACCAATATTGGTCTAGGCTTTGACTACAAAATAAGTGAAAAATTTAAGTTTAATATTGAACCTATGTTCAAATACCAACTCAACCCTTATACCGATGCATCAATAGATTTTAGACCTTACTATTTTGGTGTATTTAGCGGGGTGAGTTTTAAATTTTAGGTTAGTTTTTTTAAGTTGGTTAGGTTTGGTAACACCAAACAATGATGCAAAAACCGTTCTTTCGCCATAGAACGGTTTTTTTATTTACTTCAAGTCATTAAATCATTCAAAATAATAGATCGGGTAATTTCTTTTAAGGAACGCTTTTGATCTTGTTGCATGTTTATGGTAGGGATGACAGGATGTAAGGTCACTCTTAATACACCGGGGCCTCCGCTAAAAAAAGTATATGAAAAACGTTTCTTATTGTCGTGAAATGTCATGGGAGCAATGGGAATTTTATGTTCAATGGCCAATCGAAAAGCTCCATCCTTGAAAGTATCTAATACAATGGATTCATCGGGCACTCCTCCTTCCGGAAAGATGCACACGCTTAACCCCTGTCTGAGTTTTGCTTCTGCACTGGCAAATACTTCACGACGACTCTTTGGGTTCTCCCGATCCACCAGAATGCATGTTCGTTTATAAAAGAATCCGAACAAGGGCAGTTTTGCCAATTCTTTTTTGCCTACAAAGACAAAGGGATTCTTTGAAACATAAAGCATCAACATAATATCGATCATGGAAGTATGGTTCGCTACAAACATGTAACTCTTATCCTTTTTGTAATGAACATCTCCGGTCACTTTTGGATACATGCCCATTCCTAATAAAATAAACTTCGCCCAGACACGAGCGAGTTTAAAAAAGAAAGGATACCATGATTCTTTTAAAATGCTTAACAGCAGAAGCGGAAATAGCAAAAGAATGGGGATAATCACCAGTATATAAAACCAGATTCGGTATAGGAGGAGGAAAACCTTTCTAATGAAATTCATAAGAACTCAAAAATACATATTTGAAACCAGCAAATACTTCAAAAAAATTACCTTTGCCAAAAATAAGTTGATATGTCCCGTATTTTAACCGGAATTCAAAGCACAGGTACTCCACATTTAGGAAATATTCTTGGCGCTATTTTACCCGCTATTGAAATGGCAAATCGCCCCGAAAATGAAGCCTTTTTGTTCATCGCCGATTTACATTCCCTCACTCAAATCAAAGATCCGGAAACCTTGAAAAGCAATACGTATAGTACTGCAGCAGCTTGGCTTTCCTTTGGATTGGACATTAACAAAACTGTTTTTTACCGCCAAAGTGATATCCCTCAAGTAACCGAACTTTCTTGGTATTTAAGCTGTTTCTTTCCATACCAGCGCCTTACGCTAGCGCACAGTTTTAAGGACAAATCGGATCGATTGGAAGATGTAAACGCCGGGCTTTTTACCTATCCCATGCTTATGGCTGCAGACATCTTACTTTATGACGCAGACATTGTTCCTGTTGGGAAAGATCAACTTCAACATTTGGAAATTACACGCGATGTTGCTTCTCGCTTTCACGCCCGAATGGAAAAAGAGGTGTTCGTTCTTCCCGAAGCTAAGGTTCAGGAAGACACCATGCTAATTCCGGGAACCGACGGAGATAAAATGAGTAAGTCGAAAAACAACATCATTAATATTTTTCTGCCCGAAAAGCAATTGCGCAAGCAAATTATGGGGATTCAAACCGACAGTACCCCTTTAGAAGAACCAAAAAACCCAGATACTTGTAATGTTTTTGCCCTTTACAAGCTTTTAGGAGATTCGGAACAGACCCAAAATATGCGTCAAAATTACGAGGGAGGCAATTATGGTTATGGTCATGCAAAACAGGCGCTCTACGAACTAATCCTAGAAAAATTTGGTGCGGCTCGCGAAAAGTACAATCATTTCATGGAGCACCAAGATGAGCTGGAAAAAGCACTACAAGTAGGTGCTACAAAAGCTGCTGAGGTTGCCAATGGAGTATTGAAAAAAGTTCGCGAGACCTTAGGGTATTAAATCCATTCGAATTGTTTTCCGGGGAGAGGACGAACCACTCCTTTTAATTCCAAACTAAGTAATAGAGAGGCCGTTTTCTGAATCGGAAGCTTGCACCCTATAGCAATTTCATCCAAATGGCTTTTTTCAATTTGTTTAAAGAAATCGACAAGCACTTGCTCCTCTGCGGTAAACTCCAAGAAAAGTTGTGTTTGCTTAGCGACTTTGGCCTCCAGATTCCAATCCATGATATAAATAAGATCTGCGGCGGTAGTGAGCATATGCGCTTTTTGAGTTTTTATAAGGTTATTGCAACCCACACTCTGTACGTCTGAAATTCTACCGGGCATGGCAAAGACATCGCGATGATAAGAATGAGCAATATCTGCAGTAACGAGACTTCCTCCTTTTTCGGCCGATTCTATCACAACCGTCGCTTCCCCTAATCCGGCAATAATTCTATTCCTTTTTAAAAAATTAGTTCGATCGAACGGATCGTCACTCCAAAATTCTGTGATAAAACCACCATGTAATTCGATTGCCTCCATGTATTTTTCATGCGTTCTGGGATAGATCTGATTTAACCCATGCGCAAGACAGCCTATGGTCTGAAGCCCCAAATCTAAAGCTTTCTTTTGCGCGCAAATATCAATTCCATAAGCAAATCCCGAAACGATAACAGGTTCCAACACGGCCAAATCTTCTAGTAGTTTTTCGCAATTTAAATTGCCTTGCTGTGTTGACCTTCTCGTGCCTACTATACTCAATACCTTTTTGCCCTTGATATCAATATTTCCTTTTTGAAAATACAACAGCGGACCATCCCAGCAATTTCGCAATCGGTCGGGATAATTTTCATCCAAAAAGTAGCGGTATTCAATCTGGTGCTTCCTAATAAAGCTCAGTTCCCTTTCGGCCTCGTCTAAATAGGGTCTTAATTGTAAGTCTTTCAATCGAAAAGATCCAAAGCCATCAATTTTTAAAAGGGCCGATTTTTTTTCTTTGAAAACTCCTTCCGCTGAACCAATATGCTGAATTAATTTTTTTGCCAAAGTTCCTCCCAACTGTGGCACACGCTGCAATGCCATCACATGCAGCAATTCTATTTCTGAAATCATATACCTTGAAAAAATTACGGGGAGGTATTCAAAGTTATGAAATTTTATTTGTTGAAAAGAATGTGAAATATGTGTTGACTCTCGTCGAAAAAAAAATTATGTTTGTTTAAATGGAAATCCCCAGCTACATAAAAGAACTGCTTTACCGTTACGAATGCGTGATTCTACCGGGATTTGGTGCTTTTTTAACGCAGTACCAATCTGCCCGGATCGACGATCAACATCAATTTCATCCACCGGGAAAAACACTATCCTTTAACCGTCAATTGCAAACCAACGATGGGATTTTAGCGAATTATGTCGCTACTTCTCAAGGATGTAGCTATGAATTGGCGCTACAACGAGTTAGAAATTATACGGGTGAGATTTCCTTAAAGCTTTCTGAGGGTTCGGTTGTTAAAATTGACCAGATTGGCGAATTTAAATTAAATGACGAGCGCAAGGTTCAATTTACGCCTTACTCTAAGGAAAACTTTAGTCGAGATGCTTTTGGTTTAACGCCTTTGGTTTCTAAGGCTATCGATAGAACTGAAAAAACGGAGGCACCAAGCGTGATTCCATTATCGGCACCGGCAAAAACTAAGTATGCCTTTTTACGCTATGCTGCCATTGGCTTAGTAGCCATTACCCTTGGAGGATTCAGTGGACTAAAGATTTACGAAAATGAAGTAGCCGCATACAATATTGCCGAACGCGAAAAAGCCAATTCACTTTTGGAAAATCAAATCCAAGAAGCCACTTTTGTGCTGCCTGAAACCTTTTCGGCGTTTACGATTTCCGTTCCTAAGAAGACTGGAAAATACCACATTGTTGCCGGGGCTTATCGCATCGAAGAGAATGCGCATCACAAGGTTGAAGAACTCACACAATTGGGGTACCCTGCACGAATGATCGATGTGAACAGGTACGGGCTTCATCAAGTGGTTTACAGTTCTCATGAAGACCGCCTTGAAGCATTACAAGCACTTCGCGATGTAAAAAAAGAAGCGAGCAAACAAGCTTGGTTGTTGGTTCAAGAAATCCCTTAAGCATTCAATAATTTTATCAAAATCTAGTCCCTTCGTTTTCCTTGCGAAGCAATTAGTGGTTACCTTTGTCGAAAATTTGAAGCATGGATGCCAAAACTCCAAAAGATTCCAGAACTGTAATTACCGATTTAGTTTTACCCAGTGAAACCAATCCCATTGGAAACATGTTTGGTGGGGAATTACTTGCGCGAATGGATCGTGCAGCCAGTATTGCCGCCAGGCGACATAGCCGAAGAATTGTTGTTACCGCTTCTGTAAATCATGTAGCGTTCAATAAAATGATTCCCTTGGGCAGTGTTGTGACAGTTGAAGCCCAGGTATCCAGATCGTTTAAAAGTTCTATGGAAGTATTTATGGACGTTTGGATTGAAGATCGCGAGAGTGGCCTACGCAGTAAAGCTAACGAGGCCATTTATACTTTTGTTGCCGTTGATGAAATGGGTACTCCCGTACCTGTTCCGCCTTTGAACCCTGAAACTCCGCTAGAGAAAGAACGTTTTGCTGCGGCTCTGCGAAGAAAACAACTAAGTTTGGTTCTTGCCGGAAAAATGAAGCCCTCCGAGGCAACCGAATTGAAGGCACTCTTTAATTCTTAAGTCTTTACACTTCTTTTTAACGAAATTTATTACGCTTTTTTTTAGGTAATCGATATATTCGCATTCTTATAATTTTAACGTTAGATTTTAGAATCGATTAATTTCCTATCAATTACTATGAAAAACTTTTTACTATTTATTTCAATTTTTGTGATTTCCATAAGTGGATTTTCGCAAAATGAGTACAACATTCAATTTCAAGATGAAACCTTACAAGTGACTGAAAATATCCAGTCTTTTGAATGGAGTCAACTTCCACAGAGCACCCATATTTCAAACGGCTATATGGTTTGGGTTCAGTTTTACAACACCCCCACACAAAATATTCAGGATGCCTTTGCTGTTCGTAACATTGAGTTAATCGAATACATCCCGCACAGAACTTATGCTGCTTTCATTCCTGAAAATATTTCGGTGAATTACTTAAGCAATCAAGGAGTACGCGCCATTATGCCTATAGAAGGGCGATTTAAAATGAGTCAGGATTTAAAAAATGACAACATTGGGGATTGGGCTCGACAAGGCGATAAAATTAAGGTGACGCTACAATTTCATAAAAATGTAGATGTTAATTATGTTGTTGGCGATCTAGCCAATCATCAAATTGCATTAAGTCAAATGTACAAGGGCTCCAACAACTTGGACCTAGTAATCCCAGACAATTGCCTTCAGGAACTATCAAACTTACCTTACGTGAAATGGGTCGAAGTGATTGTTGCTCCAGATGTAAAAGACGACACTAGAGGTCGCGGACTTCATCGTGCTAATGCTCTAGATACGCAAGGAGCAGGAAGAAATTACACAGGAGCAGGAGTGGGTGTTATGGTTCGTGACGATGGAATTGTTGGTCCTCACATTGACTTTCAAGGGAGAATCGATAATTCACTCGCAAGTGGAACCGGGCAATCGCATGGTGACGGTGTTGGTGGAATTATGGCGGGATCTGGAAATTTAGACCCTACCAAAAGAGGTATGGCGGCTGGATCGGATGTTTACGTTGTGAATTATAATTCAAGTTTTTTAGATGGTCCAACACAATCATTAATAAATTCTAATGCGGTACAAATAACGAATTCTTCTTACAGTAATGGTTGTAATGCCGGATACACATCGGCAACTCAAACAGTAGATCAACAAACATTGGATCTTCCTAACTTACTTCACGTTTTTTCAGCAGGTAATTCAAACAATAACAACTGTGGATACGGTGCGGGAAGTCAGTGGGGAAATATCACCGGAGGTCATAAACAAGGAAAAAATGTAATTGCTACTGCGAACGTTTTATTCAACGGAACCTTGGTGGGCTCGAGCAGTCGCGGACCGGCTCACGACGGTCGAATTAAGCCGGACATCGCAGCGCATGGAAATGGACAAGCTTCTACTAACGAAAACAATACTTACCAAGGGTTTAGTGGAACTTCAGCCGCCGCACCCGGAATTGCAGGAGTTTCTGCCCAATTGTATGAAGCCTACAAAAACATTCACGGTGATTTTCCTCCTTCAGGATTGATTAAAGCTGCTTTGATGAATACCGCAAACGATTACGGTAATGTAGGGCCCGACTTCAAGTTTGGTTGGGGTATTGTAAACGCATTACGCGCCGGAATTCTTATTGAGGATGAGCGTCACTTAATTGATGAAGTAAGTCAAGGTAATACTAACACCCACAACATCACTGTTCCTTCAGGGACAACGCAGGTTCGTTTTATGATTCACTGGAGCGATGTTCCTGCTTCACCGGGAGCTTCTCCTGCCTTAGTTAATGACTTAGATTTGGTTGTGACCGACCCTTCAAATGGAAGTCATCTTCCTTGGATTTTAGATTCAACTCCGGATCCAACCCTACTCGACCTTCCTGCTACAAATGGAGAAGATCACTTGAATAATGTGGAGCAAGTATTAATTAACAATCCAGCTCCAGGAACTTATGAGTTGGAAGTGACAGGCTTTAATGTTCCAATGGGTCCTCAATCATATTATATTGTTTATGAAATCATCGAGGAGAACCTTACGCTTACCTATCCAAATGCTGGAGAAACTTTTGTAACAGGTGAATCAGAAACCATCCATTGGGATGCTATTAACACCACAGAGGGATTTACCTTAGAGTACTCTACAGATAATGGAGGAAGTTGGATTACTATTAACACAGTAGGTAATAACGTAACTAACTTCAACTGGACACCGCCTTCCACCTTAACCGGTGAAGCTAAAATACGTATTACAAGTGGTGCCTATCAAGATGAAAGTGACGGTACTTTTTCAATTGCTCCTTTGGTATCTGGTCTTACGCTAACACAAGTTTGCCCGGGTCAAGCAAGTTTTGAATGGAATTCGTACACAGGTGCAGACAGTTTTGATCTTTATATTCTTGGAGAAAAATTCATGGAAGTTGCCGGAAATTCAGCATCAAATAACATCACTGTTCCAATTACGAATACTACAGATCCCTTTTGGTATGCAATAGTTGCTAAAAACACTGCCGATGGATGGAAAAGCAGAAGAACCATTGCAAATCAATATAGCGGAGGATTATTAAATTGTACGCTCGTTGCCGATATTGGAGTTTTAGCGATTAATAATAGTCCTTCCGACTTCTCAACGGCTTGTGGTGTTGGAAACAATGTGATTTCCATTAATCTAAAAAACTTTGGAGCAAATGCACAGAGCAATTTCGACGTGATGTATGAAGTAACTGGTCAGGCACCGGTTATTGAGACTTACACTGGCACGCTCAATCCAAATGAAGAGGTTACTTATGAATTTACCACCCCGCTCGAAATCACAGAAAACGGAGGGTATACCTTGGTAGTTTCTTCCGACTTGAATGGTGATGAAAATCCCTTTAACGACACAAAAGAAATGTCTTTCGGTGCTTATGTAAATGCCGTGGTTCTTTTAAGTCCGGAAACTTTTGAAGACAGCGGTGTGCCTCCAGCGCATTGGGCTCTTGAGAATCCTGATACCGACTTAACTTGGGAAGAAAAAACCGGGATTACAGGCGTAGACGGAAATTCAACCAAGGCTGCCTATATGAACAATTACGATTATAATGGAATTGATCAAAATGATGCTTTGGTAACCGATTTATACGACTTATCCGAGCTTGCAAATAATGGAACCTTAAAGTTTGATTTGGCGAAAGCTCAATACTCGGGGACCTTTAGTGATATTTTATTCGTAAGTATTTCAACCGATTGTGGAGAAACATTTACAATAATCTATGGAAAAACAGGACTTGAATTGTCAACGCTACCAAGTTATAATACAACTCCTAATTGGGAGCCTACAGCGGCCGATCAATGGAGAACTGAAGAAATTGATTTAAGTGCTTATGTTGGGGAACAGGTAATCTTCAAGTTTATCAATGTATCCAAAAATGGAAACAGCACCTTTATTGATAATGTATTTATCGATGGATTATTATCGACAGAAACATTTGAATTAGACCAAATTGTTATGGCGCCGAATCCAGCTCAAGAACAGGTTGCAATTAACTTTGGAGGTATGGACACTTCTAATGCACGTATTTCAATTTACAATAACTTGGGTCAATTAATAAATACTTATGGCCCTTCAGTTTTCGTTGAAAGTTCGAAAGCGGTAATTGATGTATCCAACCTATCACAGCAAATCTATTTTGTTAAAATAGAAGTGGGCAATGCCATCACTACTAAGAAATTACTCGTTAAATAAAAATTAACTCAAGCAAGAAAGCCTCACTTCGTGGGGCTTTTTTTATATTTAGGTCTAAACAAAACTGAATGATACTGGAATTACAAAAAAGTTATGGCCATTTATTCGAAAAAGGATTGCTTGAAGAGATAAATCAGGTAGGGACTTTTAAAGAAATTCCGGAAGGTTTCAGACTCATCGAAATTGGAGAATACATAAAATCCATGCCATTGCTTATTGAAGGTGCTATCAAAGTTTTGCGTGAGGATGCGGAAGGAGACGAGTTATTGTTATACTTTCTGGAACGCGGAGATACCTGTGCCATGACTCTAAGTTGCTGCATTGGGCATACGAAAAGTGAAATTCGAGCCGTTGCGGAAATCGATACAAAATTGATTATGATTCCCATTCAAAAAATGGAAGAATGGACCGGAAAATATCGCAGTTGGAGAAATTTTGTGTTCGAAAGTTACCACAACCGATTATTAGAAATGTTGGAAGCCATCGACAGCATTGCCTTTCTCAAATTGGACGAGCGTTTGTTAAAATATTTAAAGGACAAGGTGAAAATCAACAATGATAATATGGTGCATACAACCCATCAGGAAATTGCTTATGAGCTGCATACTTCCCGTGTTGTAATCTCCAGACTACTAAAAAACTTAGAGAAAATAGGAAAGATAAAATTGCACCGAAATAATATTGAAATTTTCGAATAAATTCATTTTTGTATCAAAAGTTGCTTTCGTTCCCCACTCTTTCCTCTATTTTTGTGCGGTTCAATAGCATAGCATGGAATTATTTGAAATACTAGGATACATAGGTGCGCTGGTAATAGGAATCGTCCTTGGCCTTATTGGTGGAGGTGGATCGATTCTCACAGTTCCCATCTTTGTGTACCTATTTCAAATGGATCCGGTAATTGCGACTGCTTACTCCCTTTTTGTGGTTGGTGTTTCAGCTTTAGTCGGAACATTCAGAAATATTTCCAAAAAATTAGTGGATTTTAGAATTGCCATTGTCTTTGCAATTCCTGCCTTTATTTCCGTTTATATCACACGAAAATATATCGTCCCCGCTATTCCTGATGAATTGTTTTCTGTTGGGACATTCTCGGTCACAAAAGACTTCGGGATTATGGTATTCTTTGCGATCATTATGCTTATCGCTTCCATTTCAATGATTCGAACCCCAAAGGAAAACAAAACCTCTAAGACAAATATTAATAACAACTATCCTTTTATAATCATTGAAGGGCTTGTAGTAGGTTTACTAACCGGTATTGTTGGGGCCGGCGGAGGATTTCTTATCATTCCTGCCTTGGTATTGTTCGCTGGTTTGCCGATGAAAAAAGCAGTTGCCACGTCCCTTTTAATTATCGCCATTAAGTCGTTAATTGGATTCATTGGAGATGTTGAAAATCTTCATATGGATTGGACATTCCTTGGAGTCTTTTCATTAATCGCCATTCTTGGAATCTTCATTGGAGTTTGGTTAAACAAATTCATCGATGGGAAAAAACTTCGAAAGGGATTTGGCTGGTTTGTATTACTCATGGGAATCTATATTATTATCAGGGAAGTCACCAATACATTGTAACTCAAGTTACTCGAAAATTAATTCACAAATAGTAACTTTGTATTTTAAAAATTGATTTATGCACGTAGAACAAATTTATACCGGATGTCTGGCTCAAGGAGCTTATTATATTGAAAGTGAAGGAGAAGTTGCCATCATCGATCCACTTCGAGAAGTTCAACCTTATATAGATAAAGCAAAAAAGCACGGAGCGACTATAAAATACGTTTTTGAAACACATTTTCATGCCGATTTTGTGAGTGGTCACTTAACACTTTCTCGCGAAACCGGAGCTCCGATTGTATATGGTCCTACCGCAGAACCTTCCTTTGAAGCCATCATTGCAACCGATGGTCAGGAATTCAAATTAGGAAAATTAACCATCGTAGCGTTGCATACCCCAGGCCATACCATGGAAAGCACGACCTATCTATTGCGTGACGAACAAGGAAAAGATTATGCTATTTTTAGTGGAGACACCCTTTTCCTCGGAGATGTTGGTCGTCCGGACCTTGCTCAAAAAGCTGCTCATCTAACGCAAGAGCAGTTAGCAGGTATTTTATACGATAGTCTTCGAATTAAAATTATGCCTTTAGCCGATTCGGTCATTGTATATCCAGCTCATGGAGCCGGTTCCGCATGTGGTAAAAATATGATGAAGGAAACGGTAGATACCTTGGGCAATCAAAAGAGAATGAATTACGCCCTTCGCGCCAATATGACCCGTGAAGAATTTATTGATGAAGTCACTGAAGGGTTATTGCCACCACCTCAATATTTTCCGCTCAATGTTAAAATGAACAAAGAAGGTTATGAAGATATCGATACTATTCTTGAGCGCGGTACCACAGCATTAACGCCGGAAGCTTTTGAGGTAGCTGCTAATGAAACCGGAGCCATCGTCTTGGATGTAAGGCATCAAAATGAATTTGTAAAAGGACATATTCCTAGATCCATTTTTATTGGACTCGGTGGAGATTTTGCACCATGGGTAGGCGCTTTAATCGCAGATACAGAACAACCCATACTTTTAGTTACTCCTGAAGGAAAAGAAAAGGAAACCATTACCCGTTTATCCCGAGTAGGATTCGATAAAACCCTTGGGTACTTAAAAGGTGGTTTTGAGGCTTGGAAAAAAGCAGGAAAAGAATACGATTCTTTAACGTCAATTACGGCAACAGAATTTGAAGCTATTTCAAACAGTGAA
>JAHEMY010000135.1 GCA_024643425.1 Flavobacteriaceae bacterium | reverse complement strand
AGAACCCAAGTTGCGCAGTTAAAATAATCAAAAAAGGTAAAATTAATTTTTTCATAGTTGTTTTGTTTAAGGTTAAATAACATCCATTAAACAACCTAACAACTTTAATTACTACCAACCTTAACACCTTTAATAAATTTTTAACATTTTATCTAACTCAAAAAAAGCAATGCAAACCCCTTTAGTGCTGATAAGGACCAATTATTTCACATTTTTTTTGGATTGTAAAATCAAACTATCTGTATCTTTAGCCGATTAAATATGAAAAATATGAAATACGCTTTTATTGGATTGATCGCCTTAGGCTTCATTTCTTGTAACTCTGCCCAAAACTCGGTGAAGAGTAAAAACAAAATGACTCGCGTTGAGTATGCCAACACCATCACCGCTGGAGAATTAAAAACCAATTTATATCAATTTGCAGACGATAAGATGCAGGGTAGGATGACAGGAACTCCCGGTCAAAAAATGGCTGCAAACTTTCTGAAGGAATTCTACGTAACTAATGGCATTTCGTCGGCCTATGGCAACGATGATTATTTTCAAGAAATACCTGCGTCTTACTTTTCTGGGCAAACCGGTGATAATGGATCTGAAAATGTAGTTGCCTTTATCAAAGGATCTGAAAAACCAAATGAAGTGATCGTACTCTCTGCACATTACGACCATGTTGGAATGAAAAACGGCGAAATATATAATGGTGCCGATGATGATGGGAGCGGAACCGTGAGCATGCTCGAGATCGCTCAGGCGTTTCAAACCGCTGTGAAGAATGGACAAGGCCCAAAAAGATCCATCTTATTTTTACACGTTACCGGAGAAGAAATCGGTTTATATGGTTCAAAATATTATACCGAAAACCCTATTTTTCCTTTAGAAAATACGGTTTGTAATTTAAACACCGACATGGTTGGAAGAATTGACCCTGATAAAGCAGGAAACAAGAATTACATTTATCTTATAGGAAGTGATAAGTTAAGTCAGGAACTTCACGATGTCTCTGAAGAAGCAAATAACAAATACACCCAATTGGAATTAGACTACACGTTTAACGATGATAACGATCCAAATCGTTTCTATTATAGAAGTGATCACTACAATTTTGCCAAAAATAACATCCCGGTTATTTTTTACTTTAACGGAGTTCATGCAGATTATCACAAACCTACCGATACACCGGATAAAATTGAATACGAACTCATGGCCAAGAGAGCAAAGCTAATCTTTCACACCGCTTGGGAAGTAGCCAATCGAGAAGGAAGAATTACAGCCGATAAGTTATAATTGAAACTGAATCAAATAAAAGAGCTCCTTAACCGGGGCTTTTTTTTGCTTGATGCCTTTTACAACACAACCTTAATTTGTTATACAAAAAAAGCTTCTCAATTTGAGAAGCTTTGTATTTTTGGGTGGAAGACCGGGTTCGAACCGGCGACCTCTGGAACCACAATCCAGCGCTCTAACCAACTGAGCTACAACCACCATGTAATGTTTTGCTTTATCAGCGGGTGCAAATATAATTCAAATTGTAACTTCCTACAATAGTTTGATAAATTATATTAAATCGAAGATAGAATTTACTGCGGCATGCCGTTCAACGGTATATCCCTCAGCATATTCAGTTCCGATAAGTCTTCCAAAATTTCTGTTTCGATAGCTTAAGCTTTCCATTGTATTCTTTGAGGATATTGGCGTATCAGGTTCCTCGCTCTGTTCGTCATAAAACTGACTCTTATACGCGAAAACAGCTGCAAGCTTGGTCTCCATAAAACCTGTGACATCAACAACAAAATCCGGTTTTAATTCTTTCCACTGGATATAATGATACACTTGTTTGGGACGCCATCGCTCTTGTGTAGCGCCCTTATACGCTGTCTTTATCTTTTGCAAGCCACTTAAAAAGCATGCGTCGCTTACTAAAGCACTTCCCTTCCCGTGATCGATATGTCGATCGTCCACTGCATTACACAACACAATCTCGGGCCGGTAATACCGAATCATTTTGATTACCTCTAGTTGACTGGCTTCATTATTCTGAAAAAAACCATCGGCCAATTCCAAATTTTGTCGTTCGGAAACCCCTAAGATTTCTGCTGCCTTCTGGGCTTCAGCTTTCCGTATTTCAGCAGAACCTCTCGTGCCCAACTCTCCACGAGTTAGGTCCAAGATGCCTACTTTCTTTCCTAAGGAAATTTCTTTTGCCACTGTGGCTCCACAACTCATTTCTACATCATCGGGGTGTGCCCCAATGGCTAAAATATCTAGCTTCATAATAATTCGATATGTTTTTTCGTCACCGA
Organism: Flavobacteriaceae bacterium; assembly: GCA_024643425.1. GTDB lineage: Bacteria > Bacteroidota > Bacteroidia > Flavobacteriales > Flavobacteriaceae > JAHEMY01. The sequence continues at coordinate 3,652 of JAHEMY010000135.1, read as the reverse complement.
TTCAAAAGCCTGTTCTAAATCGGCGATTAAATCACTTTTATCTTCTATCCCAACCGAAAATCGAAGCAAGCCGTCCGATATTCCTTGACGTTCCCGTTCTTCAGGGCTTAAAAGAGCATGGGAAGTTTTTACCGGTGACAAAATGGTACTTTCAACCCCTGCGAGACTCATGGTTTGTTTTATCAAAACTAATGCCTTCATAAACGATTCAGCATGTATGGTTGGAATTAATTCAAAAGACAACATACCGCTGTAGCCTTTCATCTGCCGCTTCGCAATTTCATGATCCGGATGACTCTTTAAACCCGGGTAATAAACACGTTCCACCAAAGGATGCTTATCTAACCAACGCGCGATCTTTTTTGCATTTCGATTCTGAGCTTTCACGCGAATCCCCATGGTTTTCATACTTCGTTCTAAAAGCCAAACCGTATAATCGCTTAAACTGCCTCCAAGGTTTTTTCCTAAATTCCAAATGCGGTCCATGTGTTCAGAAGAACAAGCCACAGCTCCGGCACAAAGATCACTATGTCCTCCCATATATTTGGTGGCGCTGTGAATAACGATATCAATTCCAAAAAGTGCGGGATTCTGATTAATGGGAGAAGCAAAAGTGTTATCAATCATCGAGACCAGATTATGACGCTTCGCAATATTCGCTATCATTTCCAAGTCGGTAATCAACATCAAAGGATTGGAGGGAGTTTCAACATAAATAACTTTAGTGTTCGATTTTATTTTTGCCTTGAAATGCTTTTCTGAAAAGCCATCGGTAAAATCGAATTCAATGCCATATTTTGGAAATTCTTCAACGATGAAGTTATACGTTCCTCCGTAAATAGTTTTTTGAACCACCACATGATCACCGGACTGCAAGAACGCCAACATTGCCGTACTTACAGCTGCCATGCCGCTTCCAAAAATCATTCCTGCCTCACAATGTTCTAAAGCTGCTACTTTTTTCCCAAGTGCTTCTTGGTTCGGTGTATTGAAATACCTCGGATAACGCTTAATATCGACATTTTCATAGGCATAAGAACTAGACATGTATAAGGGTGATACCGCTCCTTTAAATTGCTCATCCTTTATTTCACCAACGTGAGTACACACGGTATTAACACCTAATTTTTTGGGCTTCATGGGCTTTACTTTTATGGTTTTAAAAGTATAAAATCCTATTCAGCTTTACTATCTTTGAAGCATGAAACTTTTGTTAATAAACATTAAAGAATTGCTTCAAGTACGGGAGCCAGCTCCGGCAAAACTTAGTGGTACCGACATGCGAACGCTACCTACCATTCAAAATGCTTGGCTTTTACTTAATAATAAAGTAATTGAAGATTACGGCACCATGGATCATCCTCCAGTGGGTAATTTTTCGCAAATTATAGATTGTACCGGTCGGCTTGTCCTTCCCACTTGGTGTGATAGCCATTCTCATATTGTGTTTGCTGGTAATCGCGAACAAGAATTTGTCGATCGCATTAATGGATTGTCTTATCAAGAAATTGCAGAAAAAGGAGGCGGGATTTTAAATAGCGCTCAGAAATTACAAGAAACATCGGAAAAAGAGTTGTTCGATCAGTCTGCCTTGCGATTGGAGGAAGTGATGTACCAAGGTACCGGTGCGTTGGAAATAAAAAGTGGTTATGGACTCACCCCCGAGGCCGAACTTAAGATGCTTCGCGTGGCGAAAAAGTTGGCAAAAAAGTTTCCTATTGCCATTAAAACTACTTTTTTAGGTGCGCATGCCCTCCCCACCAAATACAAAAACGATAAGGACGGTTATCTTGATCTAATTTGTGAAGAAATGCTGCCCCAAGTTGCTGCGGAAGGATTGGCAGATTATATCGATATTTTCTGCGAAGAAGGATATTTTTCCGTCGCAGATACCCATCGCATTCTAACCGAAGGAAAAAAATACAGCTTAATTCCAAAAATTCATGTCAATCAGTTTAACGCCATAGGGGGCGTAGCTGCCGGGGTTGAACACAAGGCGCTAAGTGTCGATCATTTAGAGCTTATTACCGACCAAGATATTGAAGCTTTAAAAGGGTCGGATACCATGCCTGTCGCTTTACCGGGATGCTCCTACTTTTTAAGCATTCCATATACGCCGGGACGCCGAATTATCGATGCCGGCTTGCCCTTAGCATTGGCAACCGATTTCAATCCGGGTTCCAGTCCTTCCGGAAACATGAATTTCGTAGTGGCTACAGCCTGTATTAAAATGAAACTAACCCCTGAAGAGGCCATTAATGCTGCAACCCTAAATGGAGCATATGCCATGGGTCTTGAAAAAACACATGGAAGCATTACCCGTGGAAAAGCCGCCAGTGTGATTATTACTGAAGAAATTCCATCTTACGGGTATCTCCCTTATGCCTTTGGAAGCAATTGCATCAATCAAGTAATCTTAAACGGGCGAATTATTTAAAATAATATCATTCAAGAAACCTTAAAAACCTATTTATACTTTTTCATAGCCAAATTCAAATAATTCCTCATGCAAAAACAACTTATCGAATGCGTACCGAATATTAGTGAAGGACGTGATCTAACAAAAATACATGCCATTGCAAACGTCGTTGAAACCGTTGAAGGCATAAAACTGCTGGATGTGGATCCTGGAAAGGCCACCAATCGTACCGTGATCACCTTTGTTGGAGAACCGGAACAAGTAATTGAAGCCGCATTTCTACTTATTAAAAAAGCCTCGGAGCTTATCGACATGAGTAAGCATAGCGGAGCACATCCCAGATTTGGCGCTACCGATGTTTGTCCGCTAGTTCCCATCTCGAATATTACCTTAGAAGAAACGGCAACCTTTGCTCATAAATTAGGAGAACGCGTAGGAAGAGAACTTGGAATCCCCGGCTATTTTTATGAAAAAGCTGCAAAAGAGGACAAGCGCAAGAATTTGGCAAATTGTCGTTCCGGTGAATATGAAGGATTACCAAAAAAATTAACCGATCCAAATTGGACTCCCGATTTTGGACCCGCTGAATACAATAGCCAAGTGGCTAAAACCGGAGCTACAGCAATATCGGCTCGAAACTTTCTCATCGCCTATAATGTAAATCTCAACAGTACTTCTACCCGAAGAGCCAATTCCATTGCTTTCGATATTCGAGAAGCCGGAAGGGTAAAACGAGAAGGCAATCCTATTACCGGAAAGCAGGTGTTGGATGCCAATGGTGAGCCTGTTCGAATTCCGGGAAAATTAAAGGCTGTAAAAGGTATTGGCTGGTTTATTGATGAATATGGGATTGCCCAAATTTCATACAACCTTACCGATATCACAATCACATCCATGCATGTAGTTTTCGACGAATCTTGTAAAGCGGCAACCGAACGAGGCATGCGGGTGACCGGTTCAGAGTTAGTGGGATTAGTTCCGCTTCAAGCCATGCTCGATGCTGCCGATTATTTTCTTGTAAAGCAAGAACGCTCTCTGGGAATTTCGGAAAAGGAGAAAATTAAAATAGCGGTGAAGTCTTTGGGACTTGACGATTTAAAACCGTTTCACCCCGAAGAACGCATCATAGAATATTTACTCGCATCAGACGAAAAGAAATTGGTCGATTTAAAACTAAACGACTTTGCCGATGAAACGGCAGGGGAATCTATGGCCCCAGGTGGTGGTTCTATT
>JAHEMY010000134.1 GCA_024643425.1 Flavobacteriaceae bacterium | reverse complement strand
TCAGAATGGGCATGCTGTGAAATCTGACGAATATGTGTTTGTCGGTATTTCTCCGGCATCCAATCTTTAGGTTCGATCTTTTCGTCACGCTCGATGCGTGCTTCGAAAATGTCTTCCAGGTTCTTTATTTCTTTATCACTCATAATCCTTTGTTTAAACGTCAAAATCTATGGTTACTTTCGAAGTGAGTGGCACCGCTTGGCAACTCAACACGAAATCTTGTTTTAATTCTTCTTCCTCTAAGGCATAATTCACTTTCATCTCTACCTTACCCTCTACTATTTTACACTTACAGGTACTACATACCCCTCCTTTACAGGCGAATGGCAAGTCTGCTCCCGAGCCCAAGGCAGCATCGAGCAGGTTGTCGTAATCGTCGGTCATGGTGAAATGAAATTCCTTTCCTCCATCGATTAGGGTCACTTCAACTCCTTCCACCTTTTGTTTGGACAAGCGTTCTGCTCGCTTTTTATCTTCTTCAGAAAGACCCGAAACAAACAACTCATAATGCACATGTTCTTTGGGCATTCCTGCTTCTACCAAGGCATCTCGAATTTCAAAAATCATTTCTTCCGGACCGCACAAAAAGGCTTCATCCAGTTCAGAGACCTCGATCAAACTATTAAAAATCTGCTGAAGCTTTTCAGCATCAAAACGACCGTTGAACAGCTCAATATCGCGGCGTTCTTTTGTTAAAAAATAAAACAATTCAAAACGTCCAAAATATTGATTTCGAAGCTGTTCAAGTTCCTCTTTAAAGATAATGGATTTTACCGTGCGATTCAAATAGAAAAGAGTGAAAGTAGCATTTGGTTCCTTCTCTAAATGCGCTTTTATCATCGACAGTACGGGGGTAATACCACTTCCTGCAGCAAAGGCCACATATGATTTCCCTTTTTCAGAACAATTCACCCCAAAATTTCCACTTGGAGCCATCACCTCGAGGACATCCCCCTGCTTTAATTTTCGGTTTATGTAGGTAGAAAATTTCCCTTCCGGAATTTCTTTAACCGCCACTCGAAATGTTCCGTCGAACGGACTTGAGCAAAGGCTATAAGACCGTCGCACATCTTCCCCGTTAATAAGGGCTTTCAGCGTAAGGTGCTGTCCTTGACGGAAGGAAAATTCCTGTTGTAACGCTTGAGGCACTTCAAAGGAAACGACAGTACAATCCTTGGTTTCTTTGAAGAGTTCTTTGACCTTTAATTTATGAAATACAGCCACAGATTTTAATTTTGGTATACAAAACTAACGTTTGTTAGTTAGTTGTGCAAATGAAATAATTAAATGATCCCACGCAGTAAAACGGCGACCATATCTCGTTTGAGAATATTGACATCCAACTTGCCCCGCTTTTGATACCATAGATACAAAGTACGTAAGGTAGAAAGTATTGAAAATAGGATTACTTCCGGGTGTCTGGGTTGAATTTGTCCTACCGATATTCCTTCTTTAATGATGTTCCGAAAATGCTCTTCATAATCTTCACGCATACGCACAAATTCCTCTAAATCTTGGTCTTCTAAATGCATCCAATCGTTGTTGAGTGAAGCCAAGGCTTCCGATTGGTTTACAGTAATATCGATATGTAATTCGATGAGTTTTTCAATTTTCTGAAGCGGAGAAATCTTCATCTGCTCAATTTCCCGCATCCCGGAGGTAAATCCTTTTGCAAGATCAAGAATGAGGATGGATAAAATTTCTTGTTTTCCTTCGATGTGATTGTACAGGCTGGCTGCTTTCATTCCCATCAATTGGGCAATATCGCGCATCGTCACCGCACTAAAGCCTTTCTCCTTAAATAATTGAGAGGCTTGAAAGATTATTTCTTCTTTTCGAGTAGTTGGTTTCATTGCTATGGCAAGTTACAAAAAGGGTGGTTTATTCTTAAAGCGAAAACAAAAATAGCACAGGAGTTCTTTTCAAAATAGAGAATTCCTATTTTTGGCCTATGATCGAAACAGGTTTTGAAAGCAATGAGCTTATCGAGCGCTTGCCGCCTCACTTGAAGCAGTACATCAAGCCCCAACATTACGATTCGTATACACCTATCAACCAGGCAGTATGGCGTTATGTGATGCGGAAGAATGTAGACTATTTGAGTAAGGTTGCTCATGAAAGCTATGTCCTCGGACTCCAGAAAACAGGCATCTCCATTGATGAGATCCCTTCCATGTATGGAATGAACCGTATTTTGAAGGAAATTGGGTGGGCTGCGGTTGCCGTGGATGGGTTTATTCCTCCTAATGCGTTCATGGAATTCCAAGCCTATAAAATTTTGGTCATTGCCAGTGATATTCGTCAGCTGGAAAACATCGAATACACCCCTGCCCCGGACATTATCCATGAAGGTGCCGGTCATGCGCCGATTATTGCCAGTCCGGATTATGCCGAATACCTAAGACGTTTTGGTGAAATTGGCGCCAAAGCCATTAGCAGCGCACACGATACTGAAATGTACGAGGCTGTAAGAGAATTATCGATTTTAAAAGAAGCTGAAGGAACACCACAAGCCAACATTGATACTGCTGAACAAAGGGTGGTTCAGTTGCAATCGAAGGTGGTAGAACCCAGCGAGATTTCTTTAATTAGAAATTTGCATTGGTGGACAGTGGAGTACGGGATGGTGGGAACCATTGAAAACCCTAAGATTTATGGGGCCGGATTACTTTCGTCCATTGGCGAAAGTGCATGGTGCATGAAAGAAGAAGTAAAGAAAATACCCTATCACATTGAGGCGGCTTACCAAGACTTCGACATCACAAAACCACAACCTCAGCTGTACGTTACTCCCGATTTTGCATATCTGCAAGAAGTCCTAGAAGAATTTGCCAACACCATGGCGGTTCGAAAGGGAGGTTGGCGCGGACTGAAAAAATTAATTGGTTCCAAACAAATTGGGACCATCGAATTAAGTACCGGTCTTCAAGTAAGCGGTATTTTTTCTCGCATGATTCAAAATGAAGACAACGAAGTGGTGTATTTTGAAACAGAAGGCGAAACCGCACTGGCTTATCGAGAAAAGGAGATTATTGGTCATGGTGTAAGCAGACATGCTAACGGATTTCGTTCACCATTGGGAAAACTCAAAAAGATCAACATCGCCATTGAAAATATGGGTCCTCGCGATTTACAAGCCTATAACTTCTACGACGGAAAACCTATTTCCTTCGAGTTTGAAAGCGGCATTATTGTAGAAGGGATGAATGTTACCGGAATGAGAAACCTCAACGGAAAGCTCATGCTCATACAATTTACCGATTGCCATGTAACCTATGGTTCCGAAGTCCTGTTCACACCAGAAATGGGGGACTTTGATATGGCGGTGGGAAAAGAAATTGTTTCGGCATTTGCTGGCCCTGCCGATTACCATTCCTTCAATTTGGTTACCCACAAAGCAAGTACGGTCGAGACCATTCGCAATAATCCTAATGAATCTGAAAATGCCTTAATGAATCTCTATCAAAAAGTAAGAGATTGGCGAGAAGGTTCGAAATTGTTCAAGGAAACCGATTTGGATGATGTATTTCAGCAAATAAAAACGCAATATCCAAACGACTGGCTATTGCCTCTAGAACTGTATGAACTAGCTTGTAACTATAAATTTTCGAAAAGTGAGAAAGTTTTGAATTACTTAAACGACTTACAGCAGAGCCGTCCAAAAGTTGCTCATTTAATCAAGGGTGGCCTCAACCTAATAAAAATATAAGCTATGGGACTATTTGATTTTCTGTTTGGAAATAAAACGAAAAAGATTAATGACTTCAAAAATCGAGGTGCTGTAATCCTAGATGTTAGAAATCCGGGAGAATTTAGCACCGGAGCCATTCCAGGTTCTAAAAACATCCCTTTACCTCAATTATCCAATCGTTTAAGCGAAATTAAGAAATGGAATAAACCCGTAATTGCCTGTTGCGCCAGCGGGATGCGTAGTGGAAGTGCTGCTGCCATATTGCGCGCCAATGGTGTTGAAGTAATGAATGGAGGCGGCTGGTTTAATCTTAGCAAAAAACTATAGCTAAAATCTACTATTGCTGATTCTGCGCTGCAGTATTTCGTTTGATTCTTAATTGCTGAACGTACTTCTGATAATCCTGAGGTTCTACAAGTCCTTCGGCATTTAGACGGTCAATATAATAAGTCGACCCTACCCCATACACGTAATCGCAGACTTCTTGTCCGTTAGCAATAATTTCAGCGGCGCGTTCAGGGAACTTTTTCAGCGCTTGAATATTTAAATCAAAAACACGATCATAATTTTGAAGCTCTATATTCAATTTAATTAATTGACTGTAGGCATTCAAATACCCCGAATCTTCCGCGAGGGCCGCTTCAAACTGTGTAATGGCAGCGGGCGTATTTTTCAGCCCCATATAAGCGAGGCCTAAATTATAATAGGTATTTGGCGCTTTTCTTCCCAGCTCGATTGCCTTTTTTATCTGCGGAACAGCTTCTTTATTCTTCCCCAATTGAATGTAAATTACCCCTAGGTTATGATACAGTACATCCCAATCCGGGAAAATTTCAGCCGATTGATTGTAGTAATAGGCGGCACGCTCACCTAGTAATTTTTTTCGAGCCGAGCTATTTTCATCTTGCATTTCACTCAATAAAAAATCGCCCAACAACGCATTCGCCTTAGACGATTTTTCTAAATATTGAATATCGTGGCTCGCCAATGAAACTTCAGTATCCCAGTGATTATTTCTATTAAAAACGTACACTAGAGAAGATAGTATGAATACCGCAGCTAGCACCTTTAATAACGATTTCTGTTTAACACTTAGTGCCTCTTGTTCTTTTGAAAGCCCAAGCAATTTGTAAACACCCCACCCCAAGACAATGCAAAAACCAAGTGATGGAATATAGGCAAAACGCTCGGCAATAATCCCCACCGCCGGTTTAACCAGGTTCGAAAACATGGATATGGTGATGAAGAAATAAGCCAAACCAAAAACAAGAACCTGTTTGGATTTGAATTTTATGATCGTGTAAATTCCTAAAGGAAGAATGACCAATATTGATATCCACGCCCAAATACTGTCCCAACCAACGATGGGCACATAATCATACCCATAGTAGAATAGCAATGGAAAAGGAGCTACTAATAATTTAATATAATAACCAGCTGTAAAGAAAGCCATGGGAATGCGTTCGAGCAAACTCGTATCCATGGTAAATAAAGGGTTCTCAAAAAAGAGTAAATCCCTTGCCTTCGCTTCTGCCTCGACCAGTTGTCCGGACCCAATTTTTAGAAGGAAAAAAGAAAGCGCCATAACCCCTAAAATGGCTAAAAACGGTTTTAATTTAAGATCCTTGAAGAAATAAAGTGCTAAAGGTATTACCGCAATAAATGTGAGGGACGATAACTTTGATAATAGAGAAACAACCATAAAAATCAAGACACCCAACAAATACTTAAGTTGATATTTGTGGACATACTTAAGGGCAAAGCGAAGTGCCAAAAGGGCAAAAAGAAAACTTAAAATTTCGTCTCTGGATTTCACATTATTCACCACTTCCGAATGCAAAGGGTGGATCACAAAGAGCACTGTAACCAGTAATGGCAACAACCAATGATAATGCTTAAACAAGTCTCGAAGTACGTGCAATAATAGCAAGCAACTAATGATATAAAGCAATAAATTAATAAGATGACTCACAAATGGATTTTCACCAAAGAATTGGTGCTCTATCGCAAAAACCGTGAGGGTAATTGGCCGGTATGCATAGCTTTGTGAACTATTTTCTATGTAATGGGAAGTAAAAATATTAGGAATCCCGGAGATTCCCTGGGCTACTTTTTTATTGTTCTTAATAACATAGACATCGTCGAGACTATAGTGATTTTTTAAGGTATTTCCATAAAAAACAAAGCACAAGATCGCAATCAATAAATATGAAGGATTTAGGAACTTTTTTGCCATCGCATGTAGATTGAGCGTAAATATAAAAGGAATTTTTCAATGACCTTTCAAATATAAAATTCCCTT
>JAHEMY010000133.1 GCA_024643425.1 Flavobacteriaceae bacterium | reverse complement strand
CTAGGATAATTGCTTCGATGCCGGGGCGCTGTATTTTTAAGGCGACACGCTTACCTGAGTGCAGTGTCACTTTGTGCACTTGGGCCATGGAGGCAGAAGCAAAAGAAGTTGGTTCGAACCAAGCGAATAAATTTTCAACGGTATCTTTTAATTCATCTTCAACTACTTTTTTAGCGGCCGATTCGCTCATGGGCGGCACCTTGTCCTGTAACTTTTCTAATTCAATAGTGAGCTCGATGGGGATTAAGTCGGGGCGATTACTTAAAATTTGACCAAATTTTATAAAGGTGGGGCCTAATTCTTCGCAAACCAGACGCATTTTTTCCCATTTGGTATATTTTAAAGCATGCTTGCGGGACGATGAAGGGACTAGTTTTCGGAGTAGGCCGTATCGCTTTTTTTCTTCTAGGTATTGAACCAAATCTTCAAACCCGTATTTGATCAAAACTTTTAAAATTTGATTGTATCGGGAAACCGATCTGAATCTACGCCCTATGCCGGCAAATACGCTCATATCAATTTGATAGTTCTAACTTATTCAGTCTCGCTTCTAAAAGAGCGATGGCGCTATCGGCTTTTTCAAGTTTTTCGTTCAATCCTTTAATTTCATCCAAATGTGCCACATTTATCTTGATGTAAAAGGTGCGAACGAGCTCTTCCACTTTTTGCTCTAATTCGTCCCTCATTTCTCCGGCTTTATGATAGAGCTTGTCTAAAAGTTCCATTTCATTGCCATCCTCATCAATCATGGTCTCTGAACTAAACGCATTGATGCTATTGATACTGCTCTCTGAAAGTTTACTGATTCGATCGACAAGTTGTGTGTCTTTGGCAAGATGATATAAACTGGCCGAAAGTGTTAGAAGTTCTAAAAGGGTTTTTGTTTTCATGTCTCTGCGTTTTGAAGTGACATTAATAGTAAATGTAGTGCTTCATGGGTCTTTCAACTATGATTAAAGTCAGTTTTAATTTCCTCGATTTCAACGTATTTTAATACCATCAAATAGTGTATAATCTTATGAAATCACAAAGAATTGATACCATCATGACAAAAGAGGTAATTTGTGTTTCACCGGAACAGAAAATTATTGATGTCAAGCACATTTATGAAAAACGGAAGTTTCATCATCACATCCCTGTAGTTAAGGAGGATCGATTGGTGGGAATGGTAAGCCTTATCGATTTTATGTACCGAATAAAAGGCGCCGGTTTAGACGATAACAATGCTATTTATACAGACCTTACAGTAAAAGATATCATGACCACCAAACCTTTTTCTTTGGATGTTTCTGCGACCATTGATGAAGTTTCCGAAGAATTTGTAAAGGGGCGTTATCGCGCTGTTCCTATTGTTGACAATGGTAAGGTGGTAGGCATTGTTTCAACCGCCGATGTGATCAAGTATTTTCTAAATAAACCTTGATTTTCAGAAATTCCCAAGCGACCCTATTACTTATTCAAATTCTTGAGTGAATCTTTTTCACGTCGTTTCTTTTGTCGTTCAAGCTTGTTAAAATAGCCTCGGAAAAAGAAATTGTGCTTTAGGGCTTCCATGTTTTCATTCAGTCTGTAGGAAGCATCCTTGATGTTTAACATGGTAGAATCTATTTCTTCGGAAAACTGTTTATCGTAAATTAATTTATTCAAGGTGCCATCACTGTTCTTTATTTCTTCTAAATAGTGGGCCATACTCTCCGTAACTTCGTTGATGTGCGTTGAAGAAACTTGCAAATCGGTAACGATATTTTTTAAGGTGTTTGCTGTAATGGAATCATTAAATAATACACCGGCAACACTTTCCTCCATATTCATTGAAGCAACTAATTCATTTAATCTTGAAATGGTACTGTTGGCATTTTCACTAGCTTCTTTTAGTTCAAAGACTCCTTGTTTTAAATTTTGTGCTAAAAGGGTGTCACTTATAAGCATTCCTAAGGTTCCTTTGCCTTCTAATATTTTCGTGGTAATCTTAAGAAGATCCGATGTTAAGATAGCGGCATTTTCGTTAGTAACGCTCAAGGTGCTGAGAATATCGTTTGCTCCAATTTTTGTGTAGGAAGCAATGGTGTCGCCAAATGAAATGGGCAACGAATTGCCTTCTTGTGGTAAAATGTTTATGAGCATACTGCCCACAAGACCGTCCGATCCAATGGTGGCTACAGCATTTTTTTTGATCTGTTTCGAAATAGTTTCATCGATAATCATCGATACAATAATCCTCGAGGAACTTAGCATGTTAATTCCCTTTACGGTTCCTGCATTGATACCGGAGAAGCGCACATTATTACCGAGTTGTAATCCATTCACGTTAGCAAATTCGGCATGCAGCTCAAGGTTATTGCCAAAAAGATTTTGTCTATTTCCTATAAAATAGAGGGCAGAAACCAGCAATATGGTTCCCAGGACGATGAAAACACCTAATCGTATTATTTGTGAAGCTGATTTTTGCATGATATTTATGTTTTAAAAAAGGCCTGTACTTTTGGATCCTTCGATGCTGTTAATTCGTTAAAGCTTCCTTCTGCATAATTAATACCATCGACAAGCAAAATAATTCGATTGGCAATTACCCTGGCACAATCCACATCATGGGTAATGATTAGGGAGGAAGTTTTATATTTTTCCTGAATACTTCTCATCAGATTTATTATTTCCTTGGAAGTAATAGGATCAAGTCCTGTAGTGGGCTCGTCGTAAAGAATAATCTTTGGCTTTAAAATCAATGCTCGTGCCAAGGCTACCCTTCTTTGCATACCGCCTGAGAGCTCGGACGGCATTAGATCGACTGCGTCTTTTAACCCTACACTACCGAGTGCTTCTAACACTAAGGTTTCGTTTTTTTCTGTGATATTCAATTTTGCTTTGTGATGTCGCAAAGGAAACTCAAGATTTTCACGTACCGTCATAGAGTCGTAAAGGGCGCTTCCTTGGAATAAAAATCCTATTTCGGTACGAAGGATGTCTAATTCCGTTTGGCCTAGTGAGGTGATGTCATGTCCTTTAATTCGAATACTACCCTCGTCTGCTTCCATGAGCCCAACGAGGGCTTTGATCATTACCGATTTGCCTGACCCTGATTTCCCCATCACCACTAAGTTCTCTCCTTCATAAAGCTGCAGGTTGAAACCACGGAGCACACGATTGTCACCGAAACTTTTTTTCAAGTTTCTTAGTTCCAGTATTGGGCGGATATTTTCTTGGCTGTGGATCATACTTTGAAAAATATATCGGTCACGAAAACGGCAATAAAATCTATGATAAATAATAGCATGGAGGTATAAACTACGGCCGCGTTTGATGCTTCACCAACTCCAGCCGTTCCTTTTTTACAATTGTACCCTTTAAAGCATCCAACCAAACCAATGGCGAAACCAAAGAAAAATGACTTCACAGTTGCAGGAAAGACATCGGTAAATTTTAGGGCGTCAAAGACTTCGTTAAAATATAAAAGGTAAGAAACCTCACCTTTTAAATTCTCTACCAAAGCAGAGCCTAATAGAGCAACGGCATCTCCAAGGATTATCAGTAAAGGAAGCATAAGTGTTGCGGCTACAATCCTTGTGACCACCAAGTAATTGAATGGATTGGTGCCTGAAACTTCCATCGCGTCGATTTGTTCGGTCACGCGCATCGAACCCAATTCAGCTCCAATGCCCGAACCGATACGCCCTGCACAAATCAAAGCAATAACCACGGGACCTATTTCTCTAACGATGGATATACTCACCATGGATGGCATCCACGATTGTGCGCCAAATTGCATTAGGGTTGGGCGGGATTGCAGCGTGAAAACTAAGCCAAGGATAAAACCGGTAACCGAAACTAACAAGAGGGATCGGTTTCCCATGTTATAGCACTGACGGAGCAATTCTTTAAATTCGAAAGGGCCTTTAAATAGTTCGACAAAAAATCGTTTGGCAAAGTAGGATAGTTCTCCAACCTCCATAAAGAAGGATTTCGTTCGAACTACTATGGCCGAAGAACTTTTCATGACACTCGATACTAATAATCTGCATTAAAGGTATTTTTGATGCACTGGAATTACTATGATATTAGTCAGCTGAATAAAAACCAGCGTAATAGGGGGTGAACTTTTGATTCTAACTTTACTGCTGGATTTGTTCCAATAAAAAAGCCCACAATTTGTGGGCTATTCCTTTTTAAACGATCTCGGCAGGATGTTTTTCCTTTGCGCTCCGTAGTCTAAATGAAAAGTAAAACCTTCGGTTTGCCTATTTTTATTTTCACTTTGGTTAGAAAACAAGTTTTCACCGCGTTCCAATAAAAAAGCCCACCTATGGGTGGACTTTTCATTCTTAAGTGACCTCGGCAGGATTCAAACCTGCAACCTTCTGAGCCGTAATCAGATGCGCTATTCAGTTGCGCCACGAGGCCGTTTTGTTGCTATTGGACCCAATCGTCTCAATAACGGGGTGCAAATATATTTCTTTTTGTGCTTATTGGCAACATAGATTTCTCAAAAAAATAAAATCATTCAAAAAATAGCTACCACATCATGATTCTTAGGATTTAACAACTATTTATGTTTAACAAAAACACATAAAGGTTAAACATTTTGTATTTTTGTAACAAATATTAGCACTATGGCATCTACAAAGACTCCTACAAAAAAGCAAAAAGCAGCCGAAAAGGTTGATATTCTTGCTGCCTACATGAATCATGTTCTTGAAACAGGACATGAACCAAAAAGTATTTTTAAGTTCTGTAAGGAACAGAATATCAAAGAATCCGAATTTTACGAGCAATTTAGCAGCTTTGAGCATCTAAAATCTCGAGTTTGGAGCACCTTCCACGATCATACCATTGCCCTCATGGATAAACAAGGAAGGGAGGAGATGGGGCCCAAAGAACAATTGCTTACCTACTTTTTCACCTATTTTGAAATGTTAACGGCAAATAGAAGTTATTGTTTGTTGGTGTTGGATCGTGAGCAAATCATGAAATCGGGTTCATTAACTGCATTTAAAGAACTTCGTAATCGTATCCGTGAGTTCGCGCAAGAGTTAATTCAAATAGGGAACATCCAAAAATCGTCAAAATTTATACAACATCCCGAAAGTATTTTTAGTGAAGGGGTGTGGTTTCAATTTTTATTTCTGCTGCGCTATTGGGTGAAAGATACTTCAGCTGGATTTGAGAAAACAGATGTCGCCATCGAAAAATCGGTTCAAACGGCCTTCGATCTATTTGAAACAGCACCGCTGGAATCTTTAATCGATTTTGGAAAATTTCTTTGGAAAGAAACGAAGATGTAGCCAATGAAAACCATCGATCGTATACCTACATCAAAATTAGAGCGAACTTCTACCTTGGTAAAGACCGGGGTTAAATTAGGAGGGAACTACTTAAAATATTTCGGAAAAAAAGCAATCGGTTCAGAGGTGGATAAAAACACTTTGGACGAAGCCAATGCTTCAGATATTTACGACGGACTTAAAAACCTCAAGGGAAGTGCCTTAAAAGTGGCTCAAATGCTGAGCATGGAAAAAAGCATCTTACCACAAGCCTATGTCGATCGATTTTCCTTGGCACAGTTTAGTGTGCCTCCGCTTTCCGGACCTTTGGTGCGAAGAACTTTTAATAAATATTGGGGAAAATTTCCGGAGGAGCTTTTTCAATCGTTTACAAAAGAGGCGGTGAATGCTGCTAGTATAGGGCAAGTCCATAAGGCTACTTCAAATGACGGAGTCGAACTGGCAGTAAAAATTCAATATCCAGGGGTGGCAGAGGCAATCTCATCCGACCTTGCGATGGTAAAACCAATTGCGACTCGAATGTTCAATATTAGTGCGAAAGATTCGGTGAAATATTTCAAAGAGGTGGAAGAAAAACTTTTGGAAGAAACCGATTATCAACTCGAGCTTAAACGAAGTATGGAAATTACGGAGGCTTGTGCACATATTCAAGGAATTTCCTTTCCCAAATACTATCCGGAATATTCGAATGAACGAGTATTGGCTATGGATTGGATTCAAGGGAAGCACCTTTCAGAA
>JAHEMY010000132.1 GCA_024643425.1 Flavobacteriaceae bacterium | reverse complement strand
GAAGGTTTTATTTCGGCCTATAATCAGAAATACGACGCTTTAACAACAATTTTAACAGGAGGAGATGCTCATTTTTTGCGAGATAGTATAAAAAATGACATCTTTGCGAACTCAAATTTTTTGTTGGAGGGACTTAATTACATACTGGAACTTAATAAGGATTAATGTTGAATCGATTTATACTAACTATTCTCCTCATCACTTCGGCACATGCATTTGCCCAAGTAGGAACTACCTCACCCTATTCGTACTTCGGAATAGGCTCGTTAAAATTTCGAGGGACGGTAGAAAACAGAAGCATGGGAGGGATTGGCGTCTATTCCGACAGTATCCACTTAAACTTGCAAAACCCTGCAGGGGTGGCCGGTTTACGCTTGGTAAATTATTCCATTGCCGGAAGTCATAAGTCCAATAAACTTAGCAATTCTGTCGAATCCCAAAAAGCCACCACCACCTCTTTGGATTATTTGGCCTTAGGAATTCCTATGGGGAAATTTGGTGCCAGCTTTGGGGTCCTGCCCTACACTTCTTCGGGATACCGCCTGGAAAGTAGAACCGAGACCACCACGACACAATACACCGGAACCGGAGGAATGAACAAAGCCTTCATTACCTTCGCCTATCAAATCACCCCCGAATTGAGTTTTGGGGTGGATACCAATTATAATTTTGGGAATATCGAGAACAACTCGCTTTCCTTTCAAGACGAGATTCAATTAGGGACTTCCGAGTTGAACCGTTCGGACCTCTTGGGCTTCAGTTTTAACTTTGGAGCCTTATACAAAAAACCGGTTTTCGACAAGTTGGAATGGCATAGCTCGCTAACGTATACGCCGGAAACCAATTTTGTTTCAGAAAATGCACGTACCGTTCAAACGGTATTGTTGTTGCCTACCGGGAATTCTACACCCATCGATTCGCGGGAAATTACAGTGGGGAACACCGATTTTACCTATCCTTCTTTATTAACCCTGGGAACCGGAATTGGAGAAGCTAAAAAATGGTTCGTCGGTGGTGAATATAGCTCGCAAAAAACTAGTAACTTAACGAACCGTACGGTTGAGTTGGAAAATGTTATCTTTGAAGATGCGACCAAATTTAGGTTGGGAGGTTTTTATATTCCCGACTACAATTCGTTCGGAAGTTACTTAAAACGAATTGTTTACCGTGGAGGTTTCCGTTTTGAAGAGACGGGAATTAAGGTGAACGACGAGTCGATTAATGAGTTTGGCATATCTTTTGGATTAGGACTCAACCTAGGACGTTCTTTTTCAAATATCAACATTGGAGTTGAATACGGTCAACGAGGAACAAAGAATAACGGATTGGTACAAGAGAACTTTTTTAATGTCTTTGTAGGCCTCTCCTTCAACGATAAATGGTTTGAGAAACGATTATATGATTAACATGAATATTAAAACAACTATGAAAGCAAAAGCTACGCTCGTTTTAACAGTGCTTGCAGTAACTGTTACAAGTACTCTTTTCGCGCAGGACGCTTGTACTGTAAATGCGTCTTTATTTACAGAACCTGCAAAAGTAAAAAATTATGAAGCCGCCTTACCTCACTACGCCAAGGTGGTTCAAGATTGTCCGCAATACAGTCTTGCCATCTACCAATATGCGGTAAAGATGTTCGAGGACTTGATTGAAAAGGGCGACAAAAGCAAAATCACCGATTTGGAGAATGCGTATAACCTGCGTATGAAATATTACCCAAGCAAAAGTAAGACCGGAGATATTTTATCGGACATCGCTCAGATAAAATACGACAACGGTATTGGGACCAAAATGGAGCAGTTTAAAGCCTTTGACGATGCTTTCAAAAAGGATGAAGAAAACTTTAAAAGTCCAAAACGTATCTATACCTACTTTTCATTGGCGATGGATTTGTTCAATGAAGGAAATAAAGACATCCAAGAGGTGTTTGACCTATACGATGTAATTACTGAGAAAATCGAAAAAGAAGAAGGGTATTACGCAGGATTGCTAACCGAATTGTTGGATAAGCAAGAAAGCGGAACTACCTTGGCTAGAAAAGAACAAGATCGTTTGGAAGGCTATGAAAAGAACGTAGGCTACTACGGTCAGATCAAAGGAAGTGTGGATGCTAAGTTAGGTGCCATTGCCGACTGTGAGAACTTGATTCCGTTATTTGAAAAGAATTTTGAAGCACGTAAAACCGACGTGGCTTGGTTGAAAAGTGCTGCAGGACGTTTGAATGCGAAGGAGTGTGAAACACCTTTGTTCTTTCAAATGGTACAACAATTACACAAGTTACAGCCTTCTGCTTCTTCGGCTTATTACTTAGGTCGTTTAGCCGATCGTGAAGGAAAAGGAAGCGAAGCGATTAACTATTACAACCAGGCGGTTAATTTGGAAACCAGCCCCGGGAAAAAAGCAGATTACCTTTTTGCCATTGCTGAAAATGCAAGAAAGAAAGGAACTTATAGCACCGCACGTACCAATTACCTAAAGGTATTGGAATTGAAGCCATCCAAAGGGATTTGCTACTTGCGAATTGCCGAAATGTATGCAAAAAGCTCGAACGATTGTGGAGGTTCTGTATTTGAAAAGCGTGCTATTAACTGGAAAGCTGCTGAGATGGCCGACAAGGCTGCTCGTGTAGATGGATCGATTGCTTCGACTGCACAAGCTGCAGCAAGCAGTTACCGTCAAAGAGCCCCTGGGAAAAGTGATATTTTCTCTGAAGGGATGGCCGGAAAAACCATTACCTTCAATTGTTGGGTGGGTGGTAGCGTAAAAGTTCCGAGCCTGTAAATGAACTCAAAACTTCATAGTTTAAAAAGCGTGATGGCCGTTGTGATGGTCATCACGCTTTTTGCTTGTGAAGGAAATTATACCAATGTACAGCGACTCAACTTGCAAGATGGGGCTCCTGTTGCCGAAGGAACGAAGGTAAATTTGTTCTACACCGATTCCGGCAAGGTGGTGACCAACTTGATCACCCCACGCTTGTTGGACTATTCTAATTTCGATTTTTCTTATCAGGAATTTCCCGAAGGGGTGGAAGTGCACTTCTTCGATACGGGAGGGGAAAGCATTATAAAATCCGATTATGCCATACGGTTTACCGAGACCGGTTTGGTCGACCTGCGAAAGGATGTGGTGCTCACCACCGCCGATGGCAACGTGCTCACGGCACAGCAGTTGTATTGGGACCAAACCCACAAATGGGTGTTTACCGACCAGCCGTACCGAATTACCTTTAGCGATGGATCGTATAACGATGGGGCTCGTTTTGATGCAAATGAAGATTTTACCGTATTTTTGTCTCGAACCAACGATGGCGTTCAAATTATTGACGAGTCGTCTAAAAACAATCCAAGCAATGGGGAGTAAAATTTATAAAGTATTTGAATACATGTACATCGTGATGGCGGTGTTTTCGTTATACCTGGTGGTGACCAACTGGGAAGTGAATCGAGACCGTGCCTATTTGTTTGGGATCTTCGGGATTGTGGCCGTGTTTATGTACCTCTTCAAGCGACGATTCAGGAAGAATTTGGAAAAGCGGAACCACGACCAATAAATGGAATACCCCGTCCTTATTATTATTGCTTCGCTGATACTGTCGGCGTTTTTCTCCGGAATGGAGATTGCCTATGTTTCGGCCAATAAAATTCATATTGAAATTGAAAAGAAGCAAAACAACTTTCTGGCTTCCATCTTAAAACGACTTACCAAGCGGCCTTCTAAATTTATTGCGACCATGCTGGTGGGGAACAACATTGCCCTGGTGGTGTATGGGTTCTTTATGGGCGATTTGCTTATGCGATGGATTCCCATTGAAGGGGTGATTGGCGGTTTGGTGCAAACTGTAATCTCTACCTTGGTGATCTTGCTTACGGCAGAGTTCCTACCTAAAGTTTTCTTTCAAATCTATGCCAATCAACTGCTGAAGATTTTTGCTTTTCCTGCCTACCTGTTCTATATGCTTTTTTCGGTAATTTCCGAATTTGTGATTTGGATTTCCGACCTGATCCTGAAAGTACTTTTCCGCACAGAAGGCGATGCGGTGCAGCTTAGTTTTAGCAAGGTGGAATTGGGAAATTACATCAACGAGCAGATGGAAACCATGGAGGCCTTGGATGTAATCGACAGTGAGATTCAGATCTTTCAGAATGCGCTGGAATTTTCCGAAGTGAAATCGCGGGAAGTGATGATCCCGAGAACCGAAGTGGTGGCCGTGGACATCGATACCACCCCCAAAGAGTTGAGCAAGTTATTTACCGAAACGGGACTTTCGAAGATCTTGGTGTACCGTGAGAACATCGACGACATTATGGGCTACGTGCATTCGTTTGAATTGTTCAAAAAGCCGGAGAACTTAAAAAAGGTGTTGATGCCGGTAATTTTTGTGCCGGAGACTATGTTGGTGAAGGACGTGCTTAATATTCTTACGCGCAAGCGAAAAAGCATCGCGGTAGTGATCGATGAGTACGGTGGAACTTCCGGAATTATGACCGTAGAAGACATTATTGAGGAACTATTTGGTGAAATTCAAGACGAACACGACTCCGTTGAGCTTACAGAAGAAGTTTTAGGGGAGGGGCATTATAAATTTTCTGCACGTCTGGAAGTAGACTACATTAACGAGATGTATAAGCTCGATTTGCCCGAGGGAGAAAACTACGAAACCTTGGGAGGCCTTATTGTGAATGTGACGGAGGAGATTCCCGATCAAAATGAAACCGTCGAAATTGAAGGCTACACCTTCGTGATTTTGGAGGTTTCCAACACCAAAATTGAGCTGGTAGAGCTCAAAATAATCGACGAAGATTAATTTTTAAAATAAGTCTTGTTTTTTTAGAGATAGTTTTTTCATAAATCGATTGAAAATGGTATTTTCGCCCCCTATTAATTTGAAGAAAAATGGCAGTATTAAATAGTATTCGTAAGAGAGGGTTCTTTCTTATTCTTATCATCGCTTTAGCATTATTTGCATTTATCCTAAGTGATATCATTAATAAAGGAGGTAGTGACGCAAGCACACAAAATGTGGTGGCTACCGTAAACGGAACCGAGATCACTCGTGAAGGGTTCATGACACAGGTAGACGATTACCAACGTCAGTTAGGACCAAACGCCTCGGCTTCCCAGGCGATGGACCTTATTTGGGACCGTGAGCTTAGAAGCATTCTTTACAAGCAACAAGCAGAAGAATTAGGTTTAAGCGTTGGTGAAGACGAATTGAATTTTCAATTAGGTCAGAGTTTGGCGAACAATCCAACCTTCCAAGATGAGAATGGTGTGTACAGCGAAGCTCGATTGATCGAGTACCTTGCGAGCATTCAGAACAACGCTCCTGCAAAACAGCAATGGGAAACTTTTATCGATGGGGTGAAAGAAAACCTAATCCAGAAAAATTTCAGCAACTTGGTGCGCAGTGGTTTGGTAACTACTTTGGCCGATGGTGAGCAGCAATACCGTTTTGAAAACGACAAGATCAATATTGAATATGTTCAAATTCCTTATGACAAGATTGCCGATGAGGATGTTGCGGTTAGCGATGCTGAAATCGAAAAATACGTTCGTGCGCATGCCGATCGTTTTGAAGTAGACCCAATGGTAGACATCGAATATGTTTCGTTTGAAGAGCGTCCTTCTATTGAAGATGTACAAGCGGCAGAGGCTGACATGGCCGACCTTGTTGAAGGTTTCAAAGCGACCGACGATTACGAGTTCTTCGTAAACGACAATTCAGACAATAACTATGTAGACCGTTGGTATTTCAGCAAGAACTTACCACAGGTAATTAAAGATACCATCACTAACGTGGAGGTAGGAAATGTGTACGGTCCTTACAAAAACAACGACACTTACAACCTCACCAAATTAATTGCCATCAAGAAAATGCCGGATTCTGTAGAAGCAAGACACATTTTGATTCCTACAGGATTGAACAGAGCCGATAGCATTACCCGTACTCCGGAGCAAGCTAAAAGTTTTGCAGATAGCTTATTGACAGTATTAAAATCGAACAAAAGCAAATTTACCGAATTTGTAGAAGCTTATTCTTCCGATTCAGGAAGTAAGGCCAATGGTGGTCATTACGATTGGTTTGCCTACAA
>JAHEMY010000037.1 GCA_024643425.1 Flavobacteriaceae bacterium | reverse complement strand
CCGAATAAGCTTGCTATAGCAAAACAGAGTTGATTGAATGGGGGATAATTACTAAAATGACTCCCATTTAAGGAACCCATGCCATCATAGAGTTCTTGAGCATTTGAAATTATACCATCAAAGACTCCCTGATTGCTTAGATAGGTTTCCGGAGTAAAAAGAAAAGGATTTCCGCCTTGCGAAACAATGCTTCCATCCCACAGGAATCGATAAAAGTCTTGTGATAAATTTGGAATGGCAAACAAAAAAACCAAGCGGTAAACAAACCCCAGGCCAATTAATAAATTTACATTCCAGGCTAGGTTTCGAATGACGAAGTACGTCACCCCAAACAGTCCTGCATAGAGCGTAATTAATTTTACAGAATCAGTTCGGACTAGATCGTAGGCAAAGCTCCCATAAATGATTGCAGCCAATATAGCCACTCCCAATGCGATCTTATGTTCTTTGAAAAGTTTAAGCATTCATGCTTTTAGTCCTGCCATTCGGCAATAAAAAGGTTGGTGTCCCGATTACCACCATTGTTTCGGTTCGAAGAGAAAATCAAGTGTTTTCCATCGTTACTGAATACCGGAAAAGCATCGAAGGTTTCACCATGAGTGATTCGGGTGAGGTTCTTTCCATCCACATCGATCATGTATAAATTGAATGGAAATCCGCGTTCTGCTTCAAAATTACTCGAGAACAAAATTTTCTCACCACTAGGATGGAAAAACGGACTCCAGTTGGCATTTCCAAGATTCGTTAACTGGCGCAAATCTGAACCGTCTGCATTGCAAATAAACAATTCCATGTTGGTAGGTTGTACCAACCCTTGCGCCAATAATTCTTTGTATTCTTTAATTTCTTCTTCAGTTTTAGGGCGAGAAGATCTAAAAATAAGTTGGGTTCCGTCCGGTGAAAAGAAAGCACCTCCGTCATATCCCAATTGATCAGTGATCTGTTTCACATCAGAACCATCAATATTCATGGTGTAAAGTTCGAGGTCACCACTGCGGGTAGAAGTAAAGACAATTTTATCTCCTTTAGGCGACACCGTAGCTTCAGCATCGTATCCAGGTTGGTTAGTCAACTGTCCTGTGATATTTCCCTCTAAATCGGCTACAAAAATATCAAAGCTATCGTATACCGGCCATACATATTTACCATTTTCGCGAAGCGGAACTTCAGGACAATTTTCGTCCACCAGGTGTGTTGAGGCATAAACAAAATGTTTGTTGTCGGGCAGAAAATAACCACAGGTGGTTCTACCGTTCCCTGTACTAATCATAGGAGGTTTAGTACTTTCAAAACTTTCGTTTACATTCATTAAAAACATTTGGTCACATTCCACACCCCATTCGGTATAATTGGATTGAAATAATAGTTGTTGATCGTCAAAGCTCCAATACGCCTCTGCGTTATCACCACCAAAAGTGATTTGTCGCAACGATTTAAAATGGGTCTCTTCAGGATAAATTAAGGGGTTGTTTGAAGTCTCTGCAACAGTAGTTTCCTCGCTTGACACAGATTCTTCGGAGGGATTATTTTTACAAGCTACCAAGATAGAAAGTAACAGAAGTAACTGAAAGTATCTCATTTTTAGTCTATTTTTGTGCAAAAATAAAGATATGCGACTAATTCTCACCTTTTTTTTAATAGTCATTTTAGTTTCTTGTAAAAAGCAACCGCACAACGAGCCTGTTTCTATGCAAGAAGATGTTCAGTATTTGGCGGCCGACTCCATGGCGGGACGTGAAACTGGGACACAAGGAGAACAAATGGCAGCGAGTTATCTAGCCAAACGTTTTGAAAGTATTGGGTTACAACCCAAAGGGACGGATGGATATTTTCAGGAATTTACGTTTAAAGCAGGAAGCAACCCTCATGAAGAATCTAAAATTGTAGAGGGAAATGAAGATGGAACTGCCAAAGGAAAAAATGTAGTGGCATATTTGGATAAGAACGCAGATAATACAGTAATTATCGGAGCGCATTTTGATCATCTTGGAATGGGTGGTCAAGGTTCATTATACCGAGAAGCGGAAGCTGCAATTCACAATGGAGCAGACGATAATGCCAGTGGAGTAGCCGTGATGTTACAATTGGCAGAACGATTGAATAAACCTGAACATACAGGGGCTAATTATTTGTTCATTGGTTTTTCCGGTGAAGAGAAAGGTTTGTTAGGATCAAATTATTTTTCAAAAAATCCAACCATCGATATGTCCACAGTGAACTTAATGATCAACATGGACATGGTGGGTCGCTTGAATGCTGAAAACACCTTAGCAGTTCATGGGGTGGGAACTTCTCCGGCATTTAAGCAACTTTTATTTGCCAATAACGATCAAGGTTTTACAATTGCCGAACATGAAAGTGGTATAGGCCCCAGTGATCATACATCGTTCTATTTAACAGATGTTCCGGTATTGCATTTCTTTACGGGACAGCATGAAGATTATCACAAACCCAGTGACGATTCGGACAAGTTGAATTACGAGGGAATGGAAAAAATTGCTCAATACATCTATAATATTGTTACCGATTTGGAAGATGATGAGAAATTGGCTTTCAGAAAAACAAAGAATGAAAGTGAAGAAACCCCTCGTTTTAAAGTTGGATTAGGTGTGGTTCCCGATTACTTATTTACAGGAGAAGGAATGCGCATAGATGGCGTGAGTGAAGACAAACCTGCTCAAAAAGCCGGGTTGTTGAAAGGAGACATCGTAAAAAAATTGGGCGATAGTACGGTTGTTGATATGATGAGCTATATGAAAGCCCTTGCAACCTATGAAGCCGGTCAGAAAACCATGGTAACGATCGATCGCAGTGGCGAGTTGATCGAAGTAGAGATAGAATTTTAATAGCTCCTTGAGTACGTAAGGGAGATGTACAAATGCGGCTTCGCTTTTGGGGTACGCGGTGTTTCGAAATTATACGTGAGTTTGAAATCGTTTCGACCTTTTCGATAGTAGCCTTCAATGTTGTAGAATAGAATTTGATGATAGGGCTCAACGGTGAACGTCGATCGGTCACCAAGCCAATTTCCTTCAATCATTCCATCGTGGAATAAATAACGATAGCCTAAACGCACCGCAAAAAACAATTCTTTTTCTTGATTCCCTAGTTGCTTGTAAGCCATGGTTTCATTTAGGGCATGGCGCTTTCCAAAATAAAACACGGCATCATTTTGAATATAGGCATCTCGCGTTCCAAAAGCTACACTTGGACTCAAAGCAAAATGCACACTAAACGGATTGGGTTGCCATTGCCACTCACGGATGTAGTTGAAATATAGGTTTAAGTGCAAACTATTCTCGAGTTGTTCTTCCCAAGTGGCAACTCTGGAATCTTCAGCGGCAGAGGAATGAAAAACACTTTGAACTTTTTCAGCACCCGACCAAGGCCCGGTGATACCCATTAAAAATTTAAAATCTAAAAGGCGTCTTTTATTAGCGATGGATAATTCATTGGAAAGCCCCAGGAATCCTGCATAGGGGCGTTCAAATGACTTGAAATTTTCTTCCAGCAAATCTGAAGGCGTGTAGATCTCTTGTAAAAGATAGAGGCTATAATGTCGCTTTTCAATGCTATCGGTTAGCTGGGGTAATAATTTTCTCAGTCCGATATAGGTTCCGGTAGAATAATAGCGGTCGGTAAAATGTAAAAAGTCGTTGTCTTCACGAAGCTCAAACTGCTGATCGTATGTTTTAAGATCTTGATTGGGATTAGGCGTTACTTCTTGAGCACCAACCACCTGAATTCCGATGAAAAAAATAAAGAGTTTGAGAAGGGTAGTTTTTCGGTCGATGGCAATAACTGGCTTAAATTAAACTTTGCTGATTAAACTGTTGAAAAATACAAAACCAAAGCCAAAAAATAGCATGAGATGAAAAGGAAATAAACCAAAATCTCCACCTTGATTCCCTACTATGAAGGCACTGTATAAACCAAATCCGAAATATAGCATGAGAATGCCTTCAATGATAATATTGGCAGGCAATCCCTTTCGCAAGTATTGATTTTTTCTCCAACTCTGTTTAATGGATGAGATATTGAATTTTGGCGTTCTAACAAAGTCACTTTTTTTACCAAAATGACCTTCTAACACGGCAATGGAATTGTGAACGGAGAAGCCCATGGCAATCGAAAAGAAGACGAAAAACATCCCAATGTATTTGATAAATTGAATGAAACCACCCCCGTAAATTCGTTTGTAGGTAAACCAAAAACAAATAAAGAAAATAAGCGTACTAATTACAAAAAAGCTCATCACAAAGAAATAGGTCTTCAAATGTTCGTATTCATTTTTGATATAGAGCATTGGAATGCTCAACAAGGCTACAATCAATATGTTTAAAAACATAGTGCTGTTGAGTAAATGCAGCATGCCATGGAGTTTGGTTTTTAAAGAGATATCTTTACTCCTTAGAACTCTCCAGGACATTTTCTGGAAATTTTCGGCCCCTCCTTTATTCCAACGAAATTGTTGCGATCGAGCCGCACTTATTACCACAGGAAGCTCTGCCGGTGTTTCCACATTTTCAAGGAACAAGAACTTCCAATTTTTAAGTTGTGCTCTATAGCTTAAATCCAAATCTTCGGTAAGGGTATCGCCTTCCCAGTTTCCTGCATCCAGAATGCACGATTTACGCCAGATTCCGGCAGTTCCATTAAAATTTATAAAATGACCTTTGCTGTTACGGCCAACTTGTTCGAGAGTGAAATGGGCATCTAAGGCAAAAGCTTGTACTCGCGTTAGAATGGAGTAATCTCGGTTGAGATGCCCCCATCGAGTTTGAACCACTCCTATTTTTGGATTTTTAAAGTAGGGGATGGTTTTAAAGAGCCAGTCTTCTTTTGGCAAGAAATCGGCATCAAAAATCGCAATGAACTCACCCTTGGCGGTTTTCAGCCCTTCTTTCAGCGCTCCCGCTTTGAACCCTGCACGATTCTCACGTCTTATATGCTTAATATCTAAACCTGTAGCCTGTAACTGTTTAATTTGGGCATGGGTGGTTTCTACAGTCTCATCGGTAGAATCGTCCAATACTTGAATTTCGAGCTTGTCTTTTGGATATTTAATGGAAGCAATGTTCTCCAGCAGGCGCTCCATCACATACATTTCATTGTAAACGGGAAGCTGTATGGTCACGGTTGGAATTTCATCGTCCTTTGAAAAATCCCATTGAGGGGCATCGGCATGTTTCTTTTTTGCGCTGAGGTAATTAAACAGCAGGTTGAGCTGTGCCAAAGCATACAAAAAAATAAGAAGTAATGCCGTAGAATAAATTAGGATGACAATGGTTTCCCAAATCATTTTTTAAAGGTGTATTTAAAGATCCAGCCTAAGATTTTGAACCCTGCAAAGATAGCACCTTTTACGGTACCCGACACCTTTGAGATGCCAATTCGGTTACGGTAGGGCACAGGGATTTCTGTATACGTCATTTTTTTACGTAGCACTTTCAACTGCATTTCAACCGTCCATCCATAGGTTTTGTCTTCCATCTTAAGCGCTAAGA
The DNA here is from genome assembly GCA_024643425.1 of Flavobacteriaceae bacterium. GTDB lineage: Bacteria > Bacteroidota > Bacteroidia > Flavobacteriales > Flavobacteriaceae > JAHEMY01. The sequence goes on along the minus strand of JAHEMY010000037.1, from coordinate 18,373 downwards.
GATTTTCATATTTAATGGCTCTAAACGGACCAAGGTCGGTGAATCGTGAACCAAAAAAGAGACGCATTAAAAATGTGGCAAGGGCGTTGCCAAATATTTGAGGTCCGGTCATGGAGCCGGCTTCGCGCAAAGTTTTTACGCGGGCTCCCACAACGAAATCGATGTTCTGATCTAGAATGGGCGCTACGAGTTCTGTTAATTTTTCAGGGTAATCACTGTAATCTCCATCAAGAAATACAATAATATCGGGTTGATGTTCTTGCTTAGAAATATATTCCATCCCCTTCAAACAGGCATGGCCATAGCCTTTCCTAGTTTCGCTCAAAACCGTTGCACCAGCCTCCGCAGACACCATTGCGGTATGGTCACTTGAGTTGTTATTGACCACAATAACTTCAGATACCATTTTCGGAATGTCGTTTATAACTTTTCCAATGGACGCTTCTTCATTATAAGCGGGTATAATAACGGTAATTCGGGGATTCATAGTGGGTGAATTGCTCGAGGAATTAGTGTTTGTTCAGAAGGTTCAGCAAATCTACGTCATTTCCCAATAAAACTTCTTTTGAATCGATGCGCCCTTCCAGAGGTCCATTTTCTAATTTCAGCACTCCCCTTGGGCACACCGCGGAACAAATGCCACATCCAACACAGCTTGCCCGAACTATATTCTCTCCTTTTTGAGCGTAGGCTCGCACATCGATTCCCATTTCACAATAGGTGGAGCAGTTTCCGCAAGAAATACACTGACCTCCATTGGTGGTTATTCTGAATTTAGAAAACAGTCGTTGCTGAAGTCCTAAAATAGCGGCCATCGGACAACCGAAGCGACACCACACCCGACTTCCGAAAATTGGATAGAAGCCGGTGCCGATTACCCCGCTGAACACGGCTCCAATTAAAAATCCGTAGCTGCTTCGAAGTGTTTCCGCCTCAAAAACGAATAAGGTGTTTCCCGTTGAATAATGAAGTGCGATAAGGGCTAAAATGATTAATAAATATCCAAGCGCGCCGTACCGTGCGTCTTTTTTTAATTCATGCTTTTTAAATACCCAAATCACCGCAAATACAATGCTTAGGAGTAGTGCTACACCCAATAGAAAGACATCTTTGGTGAGCCAATAGCGGTTGGGGTCATTTCCTAAATACGAACTAATCACGGAAGTGGTCATGACAATAACAAAGACCAAGACACTATGAACCACCCATCGTTCTACCTTCCAAGCTCGCTCTGTTTTATCGGAGAGTTGTCGGAAGGAATCCCCCACAGTCTCGGCCAATCCGCCGCAACCACAGACCCAACTGCAGTACCATCGCTTCCCATATTTATAGGTTAGAATAGGAGTAATCACGAAGATGGAAACAACTCCAAAAATTAGGAGGATCATTCCAACGGTCCCGGAAGAAATAAAGCTGTCGATTCGGTATTGTTCGAAGTTGTAATAATTAAGGGGCCAAATATTCTTTAAGTCGTAGTAGGGGAGTGAAAATGTTTCTGAATTCAATCGAGCCATGAATTCGGGAATTAAAAACGCAAAGGCGGTTTGAAAAAACATCACGCTTATGGTTCTTAGTTTTTCATACCTATTATGGCGGTACTTCCAAATAAACTTTATTCCAAAAGCAAAAATGGCAACCGTATAAAGGGTTCCATAAACAAACCATTGGCTGGCAGGATTCCCGCTTAAGAGTCGACTTAATGGATCGAATAAGGCAATAACACCTACATTTCCTCCGTCAGAGCGCAAGCCTAAGAGTTGAGGAAAGAAATAGAGCACAATATAAAATCCTGTGAGGGATAAGCCCGCAATCCAAGCCCAAAAACCTTTACTCGAAATGGAATTGAACCAAACGCCATCATTTTTAATTCCTTCGGTACTATTTTGATAGGATCCCTTGGCATACAAAAGGATTCCAAGCGCTAATGAAGTTAATGAAATAGTAAGCCACAACGATGGGCTCGGTAATGTGTTGAACGCAGCTAAGATTATTATTGCCAACCCGGCTAATCCAATTACAGTTCCTAATTTCTGCAAGGAATTAAGGCTCGTGGGTGGGCCACCGCCGGTTAACGACATATCTCGTTGCATGTTACTCATGGACTTACTTTTTGAAATTGGGTGCAGTATGCTTTCAAGATATCTTTTTCAAAACGATGATAAAACTCAGGGTCAAAATTTGCCTCCGACAAGTGATTCAGCACATACTCGGCACTGCGTTTTTCTATAAGCCACCGATCCATTAGTTCATGACGCATTCGAATCCCAAAGGTATTGATACCTAAAAACTCTCCACTTTGCTGATTTATGGCGATCGTGATGCATTTGGTGTCGTCTCGGTGTTTCCAATGAAAATGAACTTCATGTGCCGCGCGGTTTCGTTCGCTTGAAACTTGGCCATAGGTCTGGTATTCGATATCAAAAAATTTAGCACTATTGAACCAGTTTCCAGGTCTGTAGGCTGTTTTGGTTCCGCAAATGGTTTGCGCCAAAACTTCTCCCATCATTCGTCCGGTGTACCAAACCGCTTCAATAGGTTTTCTATTTGCTTGAGACTCCATTTGTTCGGCACAATCGCCAATGGCGTATACATCGGGGATGTTGGTTTCCAGAAATCGATTCACCTTAATTCCGCGTCCTAAATTCAATTCACTTTCTCTTAGAAAATCTATGTTCGGCCGAACCCCTGCCGTAAGCCCCACAAAATCACAGTTGATTTCTTCTCCGGTTTCTTCAATAATTACCGAGGAAACTTTGCCATCAGACGTTGTATTAATGGCTTTTAAATTGGATGAAAGGCGTAAATCGATGTGATGTTTCAAGATATGCCGGTTAATCATTTCACTCTCTCCTTTGGGAAGAACACCATTCCAAAAGCTGGATTCACGAACTAAAAAGGTTACGGGAATATTTCGGGAGGAAAGCATTTCAGCCAATTCTATCCCTATTAGGCCGCCACCTACAACTACTGCTCTTTTGCAAACTTTATTATTTGGGGCAGTTTCTTCCAGTTGCTGAAGGTCTTGGAAGGAATAAAGTCCTTGCACACCTATAGAATCCTGACCCGGCCATCCAAACTTATTCGGTGTGGAACCTACTGCCAGAACGAGCTTGTCATAAGACATCGTTGCTCCATCTGAAAATAAGAGTTGTTTTTTGTTCGATGCTATTTTTGAAACATAGCCTCGTTTCAGTTCAATGCGGTTTTTCTTCCAGAAGGTATCTTCATATGGTTTTGTGTGCTCGTATTTCATATGCCCCATATAGATATACATGAGCGCTGTTCGAGAGAAGAAATGATCTGTTTCGGCAGAAATAATGGTAATTCGTTTATCAGAATGCTTCCGAATATGCCGGGCGGCAGTAACTCCGGAAATGCCATTGCCAATAATAACGATATGTTCCATAAATAATCCTTACGAGCTAAGTCGAAAGGAAAGTTACATACATTACAGGCTAATGTCAATTAATTTCAGATATTTAATCTTATTTTATTCAAATGAATCGAATACTTATCATAAGTGGCTTACTATTAACCCTACTTAGCAGTTGTGCTAGCGCGAAGTTGACAAAGATTAATGGAGTAAGTTTTGTCGCTGCTCCGGATTCTGTCGATGTGAGTCATATAGGCCCGGTCAAAAAGATGAATGCCAATTACGCAGCCGTGATGCCTTTCGGATTTGTAAGAAATTTGGAACATCCCGAGCTTATTTTTAATACCGATCGGCAGTGGTTTGGAGAATCGGTGGAAGGCTCAACGCAATACATCAGGCAACTGCATAAGAATGGAATTTCTGTGTTGTTAAAGCCTCAAATTTGGGTTTGGAGGGGTGAATTTACGGGTCATTTGACCATGAAATCTGAAGAAGACTGGACGCTTTTCGAGCAATCTTATGAAAAATTCATACTCACCTTTGCCGAGCTGGCAGAAAAGGAGCAAGTAGAAGTATTTTGTGTGGGAACCGAATTGGAGCAGTTTATTGTCCACCGTCCTGATTATTGGAAACAATTAATTACGAGGGTTGGGTCGGTTTATTCAGGTAAACTTACCTATGCCGCCAATTGGGATGAATACAAAAGAGTGCCCTTTTGGGATTTGCTAGATTATATAGGGATTGACGCGTATTTCCCCATCGCCGAATCGGAAACTCCCACGGTAGAAGAGGCAACGCAAGCATGGAACAAATGGAAGCCGGAATTGTCTTCTTTTTCAGAACAGTTGGAGCTACCTATCTTATTTACAGAATACGGCTACCGAAGTGTGGATTATGCAGGACGGGAACCTTGGAAGAGCGATAGGGAGATGCAAAATGTAAATCTTGAAGCTCAGGCTAATCTACTGAAGGCACTATACGACACCGTTTGGCCGGAATCTTGGTTCGCGGGAGGTTTTATTTGGAAATGGCATATTAATCATCCAGAATCGGGGGGAAGTCAGGATTCTCAATTTACGCCACAGAACAAACCTGCAGAAAAATTGATTATTTCCAATTATTCACACTACTAAGAAGCAATGTTTTTTTGGTAGTATTGAAACAAGGATTTTGGTGAAGCGCCCATCCATTTTTTAAAATGAATTACAGTGAAGTGGTATTGTAGCTTTAGGGTTCCGTTGGTTTGATACCTGCGGGCAGAAGTGATTACCGAATCGTTCAACACCGTAAACCCTTGTCGTTCGTATAGACGGTTTATGAATTCGCAATCTTCATAAACTAGGTATTCTTCGTTAAATCCATTTAATTCGTGAAATAGGTCTTTTGAGATAAACAGGGATTGGTCTCCCCCTCGACAAACCCTAAAATTAAATTGGGTAAACCATTGGGAAAATTTCAAAACAGGATGATTGGAATCAAATCGCATTCGAAAACACCCGGCAGCATTTCCTTCCTTGATGGCATTGAGAAGGGTTTTATCAAAATCTTTTGGCGGATGGGTGTCGGCGTGTAAAAAATAAAGGATGCTTCCTTGTGCATTCTGCGCCCCATGGTTCATTTGTTTCGCTCTACCTTTGTTTGAACTTAGTACTTTCACATCAATGGAACCTTCAAAATTAAGCGCCAAAGCAGCTGTCTCATCTTCACTTCCTCCATCGACAATAATCACTTCAGTAATAGTTCCTTCATTAGAAGCGAAGGCGATACGTTCAAGCACATCTTCAATATTCTCAGCTTCGTTGAGTACGGGAATAATGATGCTAATCATGCTCGTGCTTTAGTTTGATTCATTCAAATTCCAGTTGTATTCGAGATAAGAAATGGATGTGTTCTTATTTAGATTTTCAGCGGTATATAAATTAATAAACCCGATGAGGTCTTTTTTGCCATTCACCTTAAAATCGCTTTTGTACCATTTGAAAATATACGATAGAGCGAGTTTGTTTGTTGAAATTTGGTTTTTATCACTTTGAATAAATGCTTTAGTCACTCGTTCCAATTGGTCTTCGATCTTGGTTGCAGTATAGGCCTCATTCAATAAATTGGGGCATGAATAAGAGGCACAATTTATGGCGAAATGAATACGTGGTTCATTCATTTTTCGAAGGATGCTATGTTCAATACCCCCTAACGATAGATTTTTATCTCCTATTGGAACAATAGCCTTTGTCCATGCTCCGGAAATATCCTTGATGCTTTTTACAGGATAATTTTTTAAGATCAAATCGACGGTATAGGCATTATAGGTATTGATATAATAGGCAAGAAGTTCGGCCGTACTCCACGATTCCGAGGGCGGATTTTGGGAGAGCATTTTAAGGTATTCGGTTAAGGTCTTCCGGTCTTTTAGAAATCCTTTATAATCTACCAGGCCATCCGACTTTACATATTTCTTTAATAGGGCATCCCAAGATGAATGGTCGATGGTGTTTTGGTTTGGAATATCAATTGTGCCATGGACTTCCTTGATGGGTAAGCCTTCATTGTTCAATCCTGCAAACGACAAATAGGTACAACTATAAACACTTTGCGTGAGAATTAGTAAAGCAAATAATTGAAGCCATCGTTTCATTGGACACAATATTTAAAAATGGAACTCATTTTGTTTTAGGGCTAACTTAACAACAACCTCCACCGTCGTAATGAAAGGTCGATTCGCTAATAAAAATATCCTTGCGACCTAACTGGGCTAGGGCTCCGGCTGTTTTATCGCAAATGGCCAGCGGCTGATTTTTTAAAAGGATATGCCCCTTTTTATCATCGAAGTAGTCGTCTTGACCAAAATAAATAGCCGCTTTTCCTGTGAAAATACAAGGGCCGTCGTCCGGCATTGGGTCTTTAATCGCAGCCACTTCAATCGATTCGATATAAATTAATTCATCGGTTGGATAATGAAGGGGATCTAAGATTCGGTAGGGTTTTCTGGCTCGAATTTCGATGGTTCCAAACCCTACATCCGTGAGAGCTTTTACATAATCTTTTATGGGAAGGCTACCACTTAAGCACAGGGCTCTTAGTCGTTCGTCGTTCCGCAAGGTTTCATTCATGGGTTGTTCGCAAGTAGGATCGCTCATCACGAGTCGGCCATGAGGCTTCAGCACTCGATACATTTCTTCAATAGCCCGTTTTAGATCTTCTTCCTTAAAGATGTTGAACAAGCAATTTTGAGCCGCCACATCGATGCTGTTATCATCCACCGGTAGGTGGAGCGCATCCCCTTTCTTAAGATCCACAAATTCACTTTTAAACCAATCGTTTTGTTGTTCGGCTTCCTTAAAATTCTTGCGAGAGGCTTCCAGCATTTCGTCCACCACGTCAACACCGATAACCCCGGCTTTCTGTCTGGAAAAATAGGCAAACTGTAAAAGTTCCATTCCTCCTCCAACACCTACATAAAGAATTCTTGGCTCATTGGAAAGATCTCTGGGATGAACCGTAGAACCACAGCCGTAATTCATTTCCTGCATAATTTTAGGAATCTTCAATCCGGGAAGTTCCCAAATGGGGTTGGTGGTGCAGCACAATCCTACATCCGGAGTTAGGGCTGCTTGTTTATATACATCATGGGTGGTATCGAGGTAACTCATAATTTGATAATTTCTAAAACTGTTCGATTAATTTAGTAAAAAGGGTAATCATATCGGGTTCGGCTTTTGCAGCTTGTGCAATAATGTCGGAGATGTTCACCGGTTCCAAATGATCCGGATCACATTCGTCTGTGATCACCGATACGGCAGCTACGGGTAGTTTCAATTGGTTGGCAACAATTACTTCAGGAACCGTGCTCATTCCCACGGCATCGGAGCCAATAATTTTTAAATAACGGTATTCTGCACGTGTTTCAAGTTGCGGCCCAAGTACGCTGGCATAAACACCTTTGTGCAACACAATGCCTGCTTCTTTTGCAATTTTTTCAAGTGCTGCATTCATTTTCAAATCGTAGGGTGCGCTCAGGTCTACAAATCGTTCGCCAAAATGTTCTACCCCTAAATAGGCCAAGGGAGAAGAGCCTTGTAAATTTATATGGTCGTCGATAAGCATGATTTCACCTTTCTTAAAACTTAAGTTAATGGCTCCTGCTGCATTACTCACCAGCAACCTTTTAATTCCTAATTGATGCATCACACGCACAGGGAAAGTTACATCTAGTGGCGTATAGCCTTCATACAAATGAAACCTCCCTTGCATAACAATCACTTTTTTATTTCCCAGGGTGCCGTAAATTAATTTGCCCTTGTGAAACTCGACGGTAGCGGTGGGGAAATTGGGAATATGGTTATAACTTACTTCCTTTTCAATGGCTACCTTATCAATAAGCTGACCTAAGCCTGTTCCCAGGATGATTCCTACTTCGGGGTTTTCAAAACCTCTTTTTAAAAGGTATTCGGTAGCTTCTTGTATGTTTTTAATCATGGTTTGATCGATTTAAAAAAGGTTGAAAGGCTTCCACATGGGCAATGTCTTCATATACATCTACATCGTTTCGCAAAGGTAATAATGCTGTGTTGTTTGTAGCCATATCCGCCAAAGTATCATGTAAGACGGTTTGGGTTCCCCAAAGTTTGTTTTCAAATAGTTCGCTGTTTAGCCTTTTCATCCCTAAAAGGTAATAGCCACCATCTTCTGAAGGGCCAATGACGTAATCATTCGATTCGAGTGCAGTAAAGGCATCATCAATGTCGGAAGTCTGTAGGTCGTATAAATCACTTCCTATGATAATAATTTTTTCAAATCCGTGGTTGAAGCCCTGCTGAAAAGCATTTTTCATTCGTACTCCAAGATCCGCACCTTGCTGAAGTTTTTTCGTGAAATATTTTGGATCCCAACCATCGTTTTGCTCAATAGCCTCTGAATAATAAAGATGCTTCACGGCTGTTGAAGCTTCTGTAATTTTGCGGGTGTGTTCGAGTAAGAACTTATAGATCTCTAAAGCACTGTTATCGCCCACAGTTGCCGCGAGTCTAGTTTTGCATTTACCCAGTACAGGATTTTTAACAAAAACAATCAATAGTTTTCTCGATGTTGGGAAATGAAAAAGATCCTCAGCATTCTCGTCAATGGTTGGTCCGTTTGTGATAAGTCCCATGGCTAGTTAACTTTGATTCCTTTTTGTAAATAAGGTGCCCATTGCTTTGAATAGGTATGTACTCTTTGGGTTTTATCGCCCTTTTGATCTACTACGGGATAATTGGAATCAAACCATTTAAAAATACCTCCGTAAAGGTTTCGAACATTGTGATACCCCAATTTTTTGAGACGTTCCGCCATATCTTCAGACCGAACCCCCACAGAACAATACACCACAATGTTTTTATCTTTATTCGGGACGATGGTTTTTAAGGTTTCATTTGAAACATTGTTATACCCTATGTGAAGGGCTCCGGGGAGATGACTCACCTCAAATTCATCGGTTTCGCGAGCATCCAAAAGGATTGCATTTTCCTGTAGTTGAAGCATTCGCGCTTCTGTGACCGAAATATAAGGGATGCTATGCGCATTGCTTATTTTAAGTAAGGCGTCAATATCGCCTTGACACCAAGCAAAACACGCCCAGCCCAAAAAGATAAGAAGTAGGAACTTTTTCATTAGGCAACGGAACCTTGACAACTACTTCCCGCTCCGGCGGTGCAGCCATAGCAGTGTTGTGAGATTACTATATTTCTATTGTTGAGCAATTCTTCATTGTATTCTGAAATATGCTTCACCTTACTAGCAACTTTTAATTCTAACATTTGATTAAAATCGCAATCATACAACCATCCGTCCCAACTCACCGAAAGGGTGTTGGTACACATCACGTTGGCCACCGCTGCAGGATTAAAAGCTTCAACCAGAGAATACATATAGTCTTCATAATTTTCAGAAGCAATCAAATAATCCAGGAATCGAGATATAGGCAAATTGGTGATCACAAATAACTGACGGAAGTGAATGCCAAAATCGTTCAACAGCGCCTTTTTAAAATCTTTTTCTAAAGCACTTTGGTCTGTAGGCAAAAAGGCACCACTTGGGTTGTACACTAAATCTAATTTTAAAGGACTACCCGGCATCCCGTAGCCAACTTCATTCAGCATTTTCAGTGCTTTGATGGAATCTTGAAACACACCTTCTCCACGCTGTTTGTCCGTTTTGCCTTGTGTCCAATGTGGCATGCTGCTTACCACATGAATGTTGTATTTTTTAAAGAACTCCGGCAGATCGTGGTATTTCTTGTTAGCCACAATAATGGTAAGGTTGCTTCGAACGATAAAATCTTTGATTCCTGCTTTACTGGCTTCTTCAACAAACCATCGAAAATTGGGATTCATTTCGGGAGCGCCGCCTGTAAGATCAAGCGTGTGTGCTTTCGTTGTTTTAATAACCTCTAGGCACTGTTCCATGGTCTCACGGGTCATTATTTCCTTGCGATCCGGACCTGCATCAACGTGGCAGTGTTCACAAACTTGATTACACATATAACCCACATTAATCTGCAATATCTCTAAGGTTTTTGGACGTAATGGGAACTGTCCAGTAGCTTTAATTTTCTCGGCAAATGTTGGCAACTCATCAGTGGCAAAGATGCCATTGGAAAGAAATTCCATTTGCTTTTCTGCGTGGGCTAACTGACTATGTCGTTTATGTAGAGATTGTGTTTTTACTTTGGTCATACTATGTTTATCCGTCTAATTTGTTCACTTTGTTCATCATCATTACGCCGTGTACCAAACTGGCGCCACTTTTAATTGCTGCTCCTACGTGAACGGCTTCCATCATTTCTTCTTTGGTGATACCACGCTGAAGACCATCCTTCGTATAGGCATCAATACAATAGGGACACATTTCGGTATGCGCTACCGCCAAGGCGATTAATGATTTTTCACGAGCAGTGAGCGCGCCTTCCTCAAAAACCTTTCCATAATAATCGAAGAATTTATTCCCTAACTCTTCACCCCATTCGGTAATATTTCCAAATTTTCTTAAATCTTTAGGATCGTAATAAGACATATGTTTTAGTATATACGCAACAGATTTGCGGTTGGTTTTCAACAAAAAGGTAAATATAGCGAAGTAGTCTCTTATTCCCGAAAAAGCTTACGGTTCTCTTGAAATTTAGTCAAAACTATAGGTGAATCCTGTGGTGAAGAAATATTGAGAAGATGGAATAGTCACTGCCGGAAAGGCATCATAAATAAACAAATAGGAAGTCTTTAGACCAAAGTTTTTAAAGACTTCGATTAAAAGTGAACTGTCGCTGGTAATTCGATAGTCGCTTATTTTGTCAAATCGCGGCTGGTAATAGGTAGTGCTCACAAAAGATACACGATCGGAAGGGTATAGACTAAAAGACAAATATGCGCTCCCTCGAACGGTACGCTGAATAGGGGTTACGTCGTCAATAAGTTCTTCGTATTCTAGCATGGCAAGGGTTCCTAAATAGAATTTATATTTTTCCATAGAGGTAAGTTTGAACCTCGGACCGGTACCTAATAGACCTCTAAATTTGATTAAATTCACTTTGTTGTATTGTGCTTGGGTAAATACCTCCCAGATCACTTTCGGTAAAATTTTATAATTATATCGAATGTGCGACACCATGACATTGTCGAAATTCTCACCGCTAATCTTTTCAAAAGCAATGTCGTTTTTAAAAAGAATCAATTGTGTGGGTGTTTTGTATTGCACATGTACCGAACTACCGAAAAGGATAAAATCGTTGACGTTTCGTTTCAACGAAAAATTAAATCCTGCATTCCCCGACCATCCCGAAGTATCCGTTACTTGGCGAAGGGATTCAACATTAAGAATCTGAGTCGAAGCTGTAATTGGGAGAAAAAGGGCAAATAGGATGAGGTACTTCATGTCTAAAACATATGTTTGTTAAAAGTACTAAAAAAAAATCCTGAAGCAATCTTCAGGATTTTTAGCTTATGTTTTCAAATTTATTGAAAGTAGATATACGTAAATACTACAATAATCACAACCAGTAACCCTACAGGTTTCACATATTTCCATTCGGTAATATCCACCTGCTTGGTATATTCTTGAACGTAGTCTGTTTCACGTGGATATAATTTACCAATAATAAGCATTACAAGCACATTAAATACAAACAAGATCGCCATCACATGAAGGAAATGAGGATAGCTGTCTCCATACATAGGCTGCAATACAAACTGGCTAATGCTGTAAAGAATCACCCCGGATAAAATGGCAATCTTTGCGGCAATGGCAGGAACTCGCTTGGTTAAATAACCTACCACAATAATGGTTAGAATCGGGATGCTGTAACATCCGTTCACTTCTTGCAGGTATCCAAATAGTCCGGCGGGAGCATTGGCGATGAAGGGTGCAATGAACATGGAAGCTAAGGCTAGAAAAATACCAAAAAGCTTTCCTTTTTTTACTACAGTTGCTTCATTCGCATCTTTATTGATGTACTCTTTATAGATGTCTACACCAAATAAGGTCACAGAACTATTTAAGGCACTGTTGAAGGAACTTAAGATTGCTCCAAATAATACGGCTGCAAAGAATCCAACCAAGGAGGCAGGAAGTACTTCACGAACTAAAGTAGGATAGGCTTCATCCGGGATGGAAATTTGATCTTGGTACAGATAAAAAGCAATAATCCCGGGAAGTACCACAATGAGTGGTCCGAGGATTTTGATAAACGCGGCCAGCATCAAACCTTTTTGTCCCTCTTTTAAGTTTTTAGCAGCAAGGGCTCTTTGAATAATTGCTTGATTGGTACCCCAGTAAAATAACTGAACGAGCATCATCCCTGTAAAAATCGTGCCAAAAGGAATCGATGAATCGGGTCCTCCGGCAGCAACGAACTTCTCGGGAATCTCGGTCATAAGCTTACTTACCCCTACTCCTAAACTTCCATCTCCTACAACCCAAAGACCAAAAGCAGGAATCATTAGACCTCCAATTAAAAGACCAATGGCGTTTATGGTATCGGAAACCGCAACAGCTTTCAATCCTCCGAAAATGGCATAAATCGATCCGATAATTCCTATCCCCCAAATACAAAGCCATAGCGCTGCGGTACTTGAGATTCCAAAGGCCTCGGATACGTTGAACATCGTGCTAATAGCCAAACCTCCTGAATAGAGTACGATGGGCAGTAATACAACCATATAACCGGAAAGAAATAACCCTGAAGTAATTGCTTTGGTACTCTTATCGTAGCGTTTTTCGAGAAATTGAGGGACTGTAGTAATTCCGCCTTTTAAGTACCTTGGTAAAAGGAATAGTGCGGTGACAACCATGGCAATCGCCGCTAAAGTTTCCCAGGCCATCACCAAGATTCCTTCCGTGTACGACTGACCATTTAAACCAACAATTTGTTCCGTGGATAGATTGGTGAGCAATAAGGATCCGGCGATTACTCCCGCAGTTAAACTTCGGCCACCAAGGAAGTACCCATCCGAGCTGGTTTCATCGGTTTTACGGGTGGCATAATAAGAGATTACGGCTACTAAGAGCGTAAAGGCAATAAAAGTAATTATGGTCATGGTTCGTTATTTTTAAATTCCTAATACTTTTGAAATCACGTCGGCATAATCAGGGATACGGCCAACGTTCTGTAACTTAATGGCTGCCATTTGCAGCGCAGCTTCCATACATTTCTCACTGGACTTGTCTTTAAGGTAGGCAAATAAAAAGCCACTCCAGAAAGCATCACCCGCACCGGTGGCGTCCATAATTTTTTCAACCTTTAATGCGGAAAGGCTTATTACGGGGTTTCCTAATTCACTTAATTTTGCTCCTTCCTTTCCTAAGGTAAAACAAATTATTTTTGCTCCCAGTTTATGAAGGTATGAAAATACATCGTCATGTGACATTCCCGTGCCGAGCAATCGGTCGACATCATCCTGACTAATCTTTACCATCGGGGCAAAACTGCAATAAGTTTCGATCGCTTTGCGAGCTTCTTGATTATCGGGCCAGATCTTTTCAGAATAATTTATATCAATACTCAATTGACATCCTAGTTCAAAAGCTTTTTTAGCCTGAGCGAGGATGGTATCCCGGGCAGGTTGTTTGCTAAGAGCAAAGCACGTGGTGTGAAAAACCCTTGCATCTGAAAGTAAGTCTTCGGGCAACTGTTTTTGTTCTATGTATTGATCGGCTCCACGATAGGGGATAAATTCGGGAGTGCCTTGCGTTCTATTGATAAATATCACCGATGTAGGTTGATTTAAGGAAGCACGTAGATAGTCGGTTTTTACATCGGCCTCCTTGAGTCGCGAACTAATATAATCTCCAAATCCATCAGCGCCAACCGTAGCAACCAACTGAACCTCCAGCCCAAGTCGTGCCATGTTCATCGCAACGTTGGTTGGTGATCCTCCCAAATAGCGATGATAGTCTTTGGTGTTTCTAAGGGGTTCTTCCGATTGTCCGCCTATATAGTCGATAAGGGCTTCACCTACACATATGATATCGATACTTTTGTCCATACTTTTAATATAATTCTTCCGGAGGCCTTAATTTGTTTAATGAATCGATGGCTTCGGGTTTTAATAACGACATGCCATATTGGAAGGAGGCATTCATCCAACCAAAGCCCTCTCTGGTGATGTATTGAAAATCCGTTCCCACGTTCCCATATTCTGCGAAAACTTTATGAGTAGCACTCACCACATCGTACTTTTCTGGAATCGTACCGTTATAATCGACGGCATTTTTTGTGATCATGTACAGCCATCGATACACCAATTCTTGCACCTCCTTTTCAAAACCATAGTTTTGTAAACCTTTCCAGATCATCATTTGGTGCGGTGCCCAACCGTTAGGATAATCCCATTGTTTTTGAGGGCGTTCTTTGGAAATTTCTCCACGGCTTTTTGCCGTGCACGAGGCGATTCCGCCTTTTTCTTTTAATAATGGAATGGCATTTTGAACCACGAGTGCTGCTTGTTCTTGAGAAGCCATATTTGCCCACAAAGGCGTGAATAAGGTTGCCGAAATGAAATCGGTTTTTTTCTTTTTTATAAAATTATAGTCGAAATAAAGTCCTTGGGATGGATTCCACATAAAGTGATCTACCTTTTCTTTCCGAGCAGCTGCTTTCTCCCTCCAATAACTTGAAGAATAGGTTTTGTCATTCACTACAAAGGCATCGTCAAATTCTGTTTCAATCAGATCGGCAAAATCGGTTTCATATTTGTAAAGAAAAGCATTGAGCTCTACCACGTTCAGGTTGGCACAAATCCCCTCCAATCGATAAGAAGTATCATGGCCCGATTCCCGAACACTGCGATCGTGAATGAAGTAGTGCTCTAACTCCTTGTTTTCAATAATTCCGCTCGCATAAAGTTTTTCGTATTCAGAGGTTTCCATACCTGCTTTTTGAGCATGCGGACCAATTTCATGATTAAAATGACCTTGTTCTGCTTCAGGGGGCTGACCGATTCCTTCGGCTAAGTAGCGGTTAAGTCCGTTGGAGGTCTCTCTTTTCCCTTTCACCATCCAAACAGATTCATATTCCTTGATGGCCGTTTCTAAATGCCTCTGAAGCCACTTTAGGTCACCCGTTCTTTCATAAACCTCTCTTATCAAACTACTGTAAAAAGGCGGTTGGGTTCGGGTGAGGTAATAGGATCGGTTTGCATTTAATATCTTTCCGTAGTGCTCAATTTCATATTGAAAGTTATTTGCCATGGATTGCGCAAGGTCGATGCGGTTGTCTAGCAGTAAACCAACCGATTCGAAGTAACTGTCCCATCCATACATTTCATTGAATCTTCCCCCGGGAACCACAAAGGGTTCTCCTTTCATTTCACCTTCTTTTTCAATAAGCTTTAAGGCCAATATTCCGGGTTTGTTGTTTAGGCTTTTAACGTACTTCGGACTTATCTTCTTTGGAAGTTGAATCACATCCAAGGGCATTTCATGTTTCAGTTGCATGTAATAATCCAACGCCAGATCATCCTTATGGGGGACATAGACCCGCAGTGTAGATTCGGTTTCTAAAGTTTCATTTTTTGTATCGCTAAGAAGGGCTTGCATTCCTTCTTCATCCATGGTTCTGGTGAGTCCGTCCCAATAATAATCGCGAATCATTCTAGAAATTCGTTGGGTGGGAGGTTCTTCAATTTTAGACAGTGGAATTGTAGCGACTTCCAAGCCTTGTTCTTTTGCTAACACCAGTTCTTGTAATAAGTTGGATAAGAAATAGGTGCCTTTAATGGAAATTGAATCGCCATTGATATCTGTTACTGAAAATTCGCGAGGTCCGCGATCTTCAACTGTAATTCGTTTATCACCATCGGTGTCTTCTTGAGCAAGAAGTTTTTCAAGCGTTGAATCAATGTGTACTTCCACCTTGCTTTTGAATTAATCGTTTAATAATCATCACCGTCACTATTAATAAAATGATTGGGATGATTAAGAAATAAAATGCTTTAACTCCACCGATGTTTTCGAATAAGGTCCCAACGATTCGGGAACCCAGCGTCCCTCCTAAGGCCGAGAAAATAATGATAAGTCCGCTCATGGGTGAATGCAGACTTTTGGGCAAATGACTCAATACAGTTGAGTTCAACAAAGGGTAAATGGGAGCGATAAATAAACCAATAAGGGGCAAGACAAATCCTAAAAAAGGAACATTCGCTAAAGAAGTAATTTCAATCGCATTGACATCCACTTTTAACTGCGGTAAGACCGCCAAAAGAATCCCCACAGAAATTAAAGAACAGACCACGATAATTACGGACCAATTAATTTTTTTGGAAGCCCAACCGGCAATAAAACGGCCTAAAGCTAGAGAGATCGCCAATATTGCTGCCATATTTACACTTAGTTTTTCACCAAAAGAAAAGATCTTCTGATTAAAATGAGGCAGCCATGTCATTACGCCTTGTTCGATCATGACAAAAAAGAAGGCCGAGCAAATAAATACTAAAACTAAAGGAATGGCTAAAAGACCAATCGAGTTTTTCAAATCTTCTTTTAAGTTACTTCCTGACGTTTGAATAGGGATATTAAGCTTCGAGAAAAGCAGAAATAAGAATGATAGTCCGATCAGCACACATAAAAAGGGATATACACTAAGCCAGTCGTTTGGATTGTCCCCATAAAATGCAGGAAAAAGGAAATAGGCACTGGCTATTCCTACCATAAAGAATCCTTCGATAGAACTCATCAAGGCCGAATGTTCTTGCGGTGAATCTGTGACCACTCCAATGAGGGTATATACCGATATTTTAATGAGTGCAAAGCTCACTCCCACGGAGAGGAAAAGTAATTTGGCGGTATCGAAAGAGTTTCCGAAATACATTCCCAGACACCCTAAAAATACAATTACCAAGGCGACAAGCATCGCTTTTTGATATCCAAATCTCGGAAGAAAGGAGGCTACGAGAAACGAAACAATCGCAATGGGTAAGTCTTTAAAAGCTTCAAGTATCGAGGCGCTTGATTCGGAAACACCATAGACATTAATGGATTTTGAAATCACGATTCCCACACTGTTCAACAAAATCGCAAATACGAAATAGTTGATATAAAGCGATAATTTGATGGTTAAGTGTTTCATAATGCGTCTTAAAGGTTATTCTACACTATCCGATTTAGGTACATTAAGTCGTAAGGCTAAAAAGGCAGCAATCGCAAAGAAAACCCCTGCAAACAACATGGCATTGATAGCATTGTTGCCTAATAAATACTTATAAATAGGTCCAAAACTTAAGGTTTGAATAAACATCGGGATTACAATCATCATGTTCAAAATACCCATATAAACTCCTCTTCGTTCCTGAGGAACTACTTTGGAAACCATGGTATAAGGAATTCCCATCATGGCTGCCCATCCAATTCCAAATAGAATCATGGGAACAAGCACAAGGTTTGGATCTGTTATGTATGAAATTGAAAATAATGCCGCTGCCGTTCCCAATAAACTCACGGCATAAATCTTTTTACCACCAAACTTTAAGGTTAAAGGCACCAACATAAGTGCGACCACCATAGTAACGGTATTATAGGTAAGGCTCATTTTAGCCGCTTGTGAAGCAGCTTCGGAGGTTGAATACCCCATCGTATGTTTAAAAAGGGGTGTTGTAAATTGCCAATAAATAAATAAAGCATACCATTGGAATAGATAAACGGCCCCAATGCGCCACATAAATTTGGGCATTTCTTTTATGGCATCTATTATTTCACGAAAAGGTTTTCCAATTCTCTGTAGAAGGGGCAATGCTCTTATTTTATTGATATCTGCCATTTCTTCATCGGAAGGAGGAATTTCCGGAGTTTTGAAAACAGACCACAAAATGGTGGTTAACGATAAAAAGGCACCAATGTAAAATGAATAATAAATCCATTGTGGAATCGTTCCTGCCGTTTCAACAGATTCACCTCCAAACAAATATTGAAACAGTACAATAGACCCGTTGGCCAATAATATTCCGGCACCTACAAATAAACTTTGCATTTGATAGCCAAGACTCAATTGTTTTTCGGGAAGCTTATCACCCACAAATGCTCTATAGGGTTCCATCGCCATATTATTTCCTACATCCAAAATCCATAATAAACCTACCGCGAACCATAAAACCGGGCTGTGTGGAAACGCAAATAAACAGATACTTCCCATGAGGGCACCAATTAAAAAATAGGGCTTTCGTCTTCCCCATCGTTGAGACCATGTTTTATCCGACATGGCGCCTATGATTGGCTGTATGATAAGGCCGGTTACCGGTCCTGCGATATTTAATATAGGGAGCATGTCTTCAGGAGCACCTAGGTATAAAAAGATCGGGTTGATAGCGGTTTGTTGTAAACCAAAGCTGTATTGAATTCCTAAAAACCCAACGTTCATATTCAATATTTGCCAAAAAGACAACGAAGGTTTTTTAATCATAAGAGAAGATATTATTTGGCGTTAGTTTGTTCTTGCGTTCAATTTACTTGAATGAACACTGTAATATCTGTAATTTTTAAGAA
>JAHEMY010000131.1:2261-6150 GCA_024643425.1 Flavobacteriaceae bacterium | reverse complement strand
GATTTTTGCACGGCAAAGGTAATTATACCGATGATGTCAAATTACCGGGTATGTTACATATGGTTATTGTGCGCAGTCCTTACGCCTATGCCAAAATATTAAGTATCAATAAAGAAAAAGCCTTAGCCATTGATGGCGTTTTAGCAGTTATTACTGGTGAAGATTTGGCACAATACAACCTACATTGGATGCCCACTTTACTTTCGGATTCGCAAATGGTTTTGCCTACGGATACCGTGATGCACCAGTCGCAAGAAGTTTGTGCGGTTATTGCAACCGATAGATATATCGCTGTTGATGGGGCGGAAGCAGTAGATGTGCAATATGAGCCAATGAAAGCAATAGTCGATCCTTTTAAAGCTCGCGATGAAGATGCTCCTTTATTACGACCAGACAAAGAAGGTCAAAAAGACAATCATATCTATCATTGGGAACGTGGTGAACGCGAAAAAACGGATGCGGCAATTGCTGCTGCTGACGTGGTGGTAAAACAGCGTATTCACCTACCTAGAATTCATGTTGCTTCAATTGAAACATGTGGTGTGGTCGCGTCTTATGACAAGGATACGGAGAAAATGTTGATTTATTTAACATCTCAAGCGCCGCATGCAATTCGAACGATTTTAGCTTTGGTCGCAGGTCATGTTGGCTTATCCGAAGAAAAAATTCGAATTATCGCTCCGGATATTGGAGGTGGATTTGGAGGAAAAGTTCCTGTTTATCCAGGATATGTAATTGCAATTGCAGCTTCTTTCTTAATTGGAAAACCAGTTAAATGGATTGAAGACCGTTCCGAGAATTTGGTCAACGGATTTGCGCGTGATTATCATATGGATTGTGAATTGGCGGCAACTAAAGACGGTAAAATTCAAGCCTTTAAAGTTTCGACCTTAGCGGATCATGGATATACCGATTCTTCTGCGAACCCCTCAAAATATCCAACGGGAATGTTCTCCATTTGTACGGGTTCTTATGACTATGAACATGCTTTCGCTGAGTTAGATGCAGTCTATACCAACAAAGCCCCTGGAGGAGTTGCTTATCGCTGTTCTTTCCGCGTGACGGAAGCCGTACATGCCATAGAACGTATGGTTGATATGCTGGCCGCCAAAATAGGAAAAGACCCTGCCTTACTGAGAATGGAAAACTTTATCAAGAAAGATCAATTTCCATACGCCTCTCCCTTGGGATGGAGTTACGATAGCGGGGATTATGAACAAACCCTTCAAAAAGCTTTGGATATGGTTGGCTATGCTGATTACAAGAAGGAACAGGCTGAAAAACGAGCACAAGGAAAATTGATGGGCATCGGAATTTGCACCTTTACGGAGGTAGTAGGGGCAGGGCCATCTAAAGATTTTGATATTTTGGGCATTAAGATGTTCGATAGTGCAGAGATTCGGGTACATCCAACAGGAAAGGTACTGGCCCGTTTTGGAACCAAGTCACAAGGCCAGGGTCATGAAACTACCTATGCCCAGATACTAGCAGAAGAATTGGGAATTCCATATACTGATATTGAAATTGATGAAGGGGATACCGATACCGCTCCCTATGGTTTAGGTACTTATGCCAGTAGAAGTACTCCTACAGCTGGAGCAGCAGCTGCAATCGCTTCACGTAAATTACGTGACAAAGGAAAGAAAATCGCAGCCCATTTATTGGAGGTGAGTGAAGAGGATATTGAATGGGAAGTAGGAAAGTATTTTGTAAAAGGAGCTCCCGAAAAATCTAAAACGATACAGGACGTTGCCTTTGCCGCATACACGAATTTCCCACAAGGAATGGAGCCCGGTTTTGAGGCAACTCATTACTATGACCCACCAAATTTAACCTTCCCTAACGGTGCCTATATCTGCGTTGTTGAGGTAGATGAAGAAACAGGTGCAATCGATGTAAAACGTTTTGTGGCCATCGATGATTGTGGAAACATTATCAACCCTATGATTGTAGAAGGACAAGTACATGGCGGATTAACTCAAGGTATCGCTCCTGCAATGTACGAGGGTATTGTATATGATGATGAAGGAAATGTACTGAACGGAACACTAATGGATTATCTAGTGCCAACGGCGGTAGAATCGCCACATTGGGAAACCGGTCATACGATTACGCCATCACCTCACCATCCATTAGGTGCCAAAGGTGTTGCGGAATCACCAACGGTAGGTGCGCCACCGGCAATTGCCAACGCGATTATTGATGCCTTATATCCATTAGGAATCAAGCATTTGGATATTCCAATTACACCCGATAAGGTTTGGGATGCAATTCAAGTAGCAAAAGCGAAAGTGTAGAGTAATAAAGTAATTGGTTAAAAGTATCAAGTACAAAGTACTAAGGTAAAATAAAGTGGCTCCTCCCTCCAGACGTTGGGAGGTGTCCAACTTTGCTGGATCGAAGGATTTAAAGCCAGCCATACGGTTAGATAGTTTTTAGCTCAGAAAGCTCTTCACATGAATAAAACTTTTAGTAAAAACAAATAGATTTCCACCGTTGTGGGAATGAAATAAAATTCCATTTTATGAAAACACAATTAGATAAATCATTTGAAGTGCCGCAAGGCACAGATTTAGTCTGGGAACACCTAATCGACCCAGAAAAAATAATGGATTGCGTACCTGGAGTCACCATAGATGAAAAGGTGGGTGATAATCACTACAAGGGAAAAGTTGGTATGAAATTCGGTCCTATGGGGGTAAAATACGATGCAGACATCCATTATAATGAAATTGATAAAGCGAATCGAAAAATTATTATTACAGGAGAAGGTGTTGATTCCAAAGGTAATGGAAATGCAGAAATGATGATGACCATTGACCTTATTGAACGTGCTGAAGGTGGGGTAAAGTTAGATGCCATTATGGATGTTACCGTAAATGGAAAAATAGCCCAATTCGGTTCTCGTTTAATTACTACGGTTTCCAATCAATTGTTCAAACAGTTCGTTTCCAATTTTTCAAAGAAACTTGCTGCAGCAGAAGCAACGACATCGGCTTAGATATTCCCGGAATCTATAATCAGAAGCTATGCTCCCCAAGCATGGCTTTTTAAAATTTTAGCTATTGAATAAAGAAATCGAAGCGCTGATAAAAGACTTTTATGAGCACGACTACATTCTCAACGAAGCATTGGCGACTTCCATATTCCTTTTAAAGAATTTGGAAAAACCGTTATTATTGGAGGGTAACCCCGGAGTTGGTAAAACTATGCTAGCCAAAACCTTAGCGGAACATTTAGGAACGAATTTAATTCGTTTGCAATGTTACGAAGGTTTGGATGTAAGCACTACCATTTACGAATGGAATTACCAAAAGCAGCTGCTCCATATCAAACTTTTTGAACAAGACGAGGATAAGCTGGCGCTCCAAAATCAGATTTTTGGAATGGATTATGTCCTTCAACGCCCTTTGTTACAATCAATAAGCGCTGATAAACCTGTGGTGCTCTTGATTGATGAAATTGATAGGGCTGATGAAGAATTTGAAGCATATCTATTAGAACTACTTTCTGATTTTCAAATCAGTATTCCTGAATTGGGAACAATAAAAGCAAAATCAAAACCTTTGGTGATTTTGACTTCCAATCGAACTAGAGAGCTCAGTGATGCTTTACGACGACGATGTTTGTATCATTGGGTTGACTTTCCATCAAAGATGGGTGAGATTAATATCATTGCAAAAAAACTTCCGAATATTGATGAAGCATTGGCTACGCAGGTGGTTACTTTTATTCACAATTTGAGAAAGTCAAGTTTACACAAACCACCGGGTATTGCAGAATCTCTAGATTGGGCAAAAACCTTGTTGTTGATGAATCAAAAGAATATCACCGATGAGATTGTAAAAACTACCATAGGTAGTGTTCTGAAACATAAAGATGATGTAGA
>JAHEMY010000131.1:0-2161 GCA_024643425.1 Flavobacteriaceae bacterium | reverse complement strand
ATAATCCGTGCAAGCTGTAGAAAATACTTTCAAAGAACGCCTCATCGACTTTACCATGTATTGTCGGGAGCGGCAGTTTGTTTTGGGCCCGCAAGAAACAAGTGATGCTTTTGAAGTTGCAAAGCGTGGTTGGGTATTAGATCGTAAACTATTTCAGTATAGCTTAAAGGCTATTTATTGTAAACGCAAAGAGCATTTTGACCGTTTTGATGAAATGTTCGATCGTTTTTGGAGTCGTTATTACGAAGAGAAATTAGAACAACGCAAAAAGCAAGTCAAGCTACTTAAAAAGGAAAAAGACACTGCCACAGTTATATTTTTGGGAACGGAATTCAAAGTCCCAAAAAAGGAAGTTAAAGAACAAGAGGCTAAAGAAACTGTTGGGGCAAATGAAAGTATACGCCTTAGACGGACTGATTTTTCTAAGGTAAATGTTAATGATAAGGAAAAACTGGAAGAACTGGCCGAAGAGCTATTTCATCAAATGAGTATGCGTTTTAAACGTAGACTTGAGAATGCGAACAAGGGGAGCATCAATATTCGAAATACGATTCGTCACGGAGTGTCTAAAGGGGGAATAATGTTAGACTTGTCCTATAAAAGAAAACGCAAAGAAAAGCGCAAAGTGGTTTTTATTCTCGATGTGAGTGGTTCAATGGATACGTATAGCTATTATCTTTTGCGATACGTAATGGTGTTAAAGAAGTATTTTAAGAGTCTGGAATTTTTTACCTTTAGTACAACCCTGACTCATGTTACGCCAATGCTTCGACAAAACAATGAACAGGAAGTTTTAAAACAGATTGGCAAGAATGTACATTCTTGGTCGAGTGGTACCAAGATAGGGGAGTCGCTCACGGAATTTCTCTCTGAGTATGGAAGTAAATTTTTGAGCCAAAAACATATTGTAGTGATACTCAGTGACGGACTTGAAACCGGTAGTGTAACAGTCCTTAGGGAGGCCGTAAGAACCATACGCAGAAAATGCAAGACCTTAGTTTGGCTGAATCCGTTGAAAGGAATGGATGGCTATCAGCCCATTCAAAAAGGAATGGTGAATGTGATGCCGCATTTAGATGCATTTGAGTCTGCACATAATCTGGATAGTTTAATGAAATTGGAAAAATTGTTGATGGATGTTTAACGAAATAGCACTTAAAATACAGGAATATTATTCCAAAGGTTCCAACTTTGCCATAGCCCAGGTCATTGATCGTGAGGCCCCGAGTTCCGGAAAAATAGGGGACAAAGCAATAATATTGGAAACGGGTGAATTAATTGGCTGGATAGGGGGAGGCTGTATCAGGGGAATTATAATAAAGGAATCTCTGGAAGTCATAAAAACAAAGCGTTACAGAAGAATTCGTATCTCACCTGAAGGAGGCTCTCGTGAATCAAATCATTTTAAAGAATACGTTATGTCATGTCAAAGTCGCGGTACCGTGGAAGTACTCATTGAACCGGTATTACCCCAGCCGGAACTAATTATTGTTGGTAAGTCCAATATTGCACGAAAACTTGCAGCCCTGGCAACTGTTGCGGATTTTAAAGTCTCGGTAATAGCCAGGGATTTTGACCAGCTTATGTTTTCAACGGTAAGTACAATATCAGATGTTATAGATTTCGATGCAATAATTCCTTCTTCCAATACCTATATCATTGTTACCACCCAAGGTGAAGACGATGAACTTTCCGTAAAGAAAGCACTCTTAAGCGGTGCAAAATATGTAGGGTTTGTGGCGAGCACCAAAAAATCTGAAGATATTAGAAAATATCTGGCCAAAGAAGGCATTTCACAGGAACGAATAAACCAACTAAGGAGCCCTGTAGGTCTCGATATTAATGCTAAACTTGCCAGCGAGGTCGCAATTAGTATATTGGCAGAAGTTATTGATCATTTCAGGAATGAAAATAAATCTGACACGACTTGCTGTGATACCGCAGTATCGGAACAATCATCTGCAACAGCGGATCAAGATAAGTTTTCTGATGAATATTATATTAATCCTGTTTGCCAGGTACCTGTTTCAAAAAAGAATCCGAAACATATTGTGGAATATCAAGGGGAAAAAGTATATTTCTGTTGCGATGGTTGCAAAGTAAGTTTTGATAAAAATCCGTCACAATACATTGGAAAGACCGTGTAAGAATGGTTGACTCC
>JAHEMY010000130.1 GCA_024643425.1 Flavobacteriaceae bacterium | reverse complement strand
GTCAGGTGGGTAGTGAAGAAGGTGAGGGAACACGAATCCCTCCAAAAAAATATAATTTTGGACCTTTAGGAGGATTTACAACTTTCGATTTTACGGCAGAATATCGATTCAGTAAACATGTGATGGTCAATTTTAATATGACTAATATATTCAACACAAAACAAATTGAATTTGTAGGAGCACCCTCTATTGGGAGGCTCGCCATGGCAAGTATCACCATGAGTCATTAAGTTTCTTGAAACGAATGCTTGCCTGCTTTATTTAATACTGAAGCAGCCCTATAATTTTATTCTTCACTTTTTCTACGGAAGGAATCATGGTTTGTTCCAAGGTTGCATTTAATGGAATTGCCGGCATGTTCTCACTGCCAATAATCATCACCGGTGCGTCTAACGACTGGAAACATTCCTCCTGAATGCGGCCTTGAAGGGCTCTTGAGAAACTATTGTCGGATGGCTCTTCGGTTACCACTAAACATTTACCACATTTCTTCACCGAGGTAAATACGGTTTCGTAATCTAAAGGATGAAGGGTTCTTAGATCGATAATCTCAATGCGGTCTTGCATACCTAATTCCTCTGAAGCATTTATAGCCCAATGAACCCCCATTCCATAGGTGATAATTGATAGGGTTTCCTCGTCTTCCTGTGGCCAGATTTCCTGTAATACCCATGCTTTTCCAAAGGGCAACACATAGTCTTCAGACGGTTCTACCGAGGTAGCCCCTTTCGTTCCGGGCACCTTACTCCAATAAAGTCCTTTATGTTCAAAAATAACCACAGGGTTTGGGTCGTAGTAGGCTGCTTTCAGCAATCCTTTTAAGTCGGCACCGTTACTGGGGTAAGCGATTTTCAATCCCCGAATATTCGCAACCACACTTTCCACCGAAGAGGAATGATAAGGCCCTCCACTGCCATAAGCACCAATAGGCACTCGGAGAATCATCGAAACAGGCCATTTGCCATTCGACAAATAACAACTCCTACTCACCTCTGTAAATAACTGATTCAGTCCCGGCCATATGTAATCGGCAAATTGCACCTCAACAATAGGCTTCAAACCGGCAGCGCTCATCCCTACCGTCGAACCAACAATAAAAGCCTCTTGAATGGGCGTGTTAAACACACGGTTGTCACCAAATTTTTGTGCCAAGGTAGCCGCTTCTCTAAATACCCCTCCCAGACGACCTCCAACATCTTGTCCGTAAAGCAAACATTCCGGATGCTTTGCCATGAGCTCTTCAATAGCGAATAAGGCACAGTCGACCATCACTACTTTATCGGCACCTTTCGGACTGCGCTCACCTACTTCTTCGGTAATGGGTGTCGGTGCAAAATCGTGGGTAAAAAGATCATCGGGCTTTGGGTCCTCTGCTTTTATGGCTTCATTAAAATCGGCACGCACCTTTTCGATGCATGCATTCTCTATTTGTTGAATTTCAGCTTTACTGAATCCATATTGATCCATCAATGCTTGCATCTTCGGATAAGGATCTCGTGTACGTGCTTCTTCTAGATCGTCACGATACCACTCCATACGAACTCCTGAAGTATGATGATTCAACAATGGCACCTTTGCATGTACTAAAAAGGGTCTGCGTTCAGTACGAATGGTATGGATTACTTTTTCCAAGGTTGTATAACAGGACTCAAAATCGGTTCCATCAATGGAAACCGCTTCCAGCCCATGAAATCCTTGGGCATACTCAAACGCATCTTGAGCTCTTGTTTCTTCAGCATTTGCAGAGATATCCCAACCATTATCTTGTACTAAATACAATATTGGGAGTTGTTTCAAGGCCGCCATTTGAAAGGCTTCGGCAATCTCTCCTTCTGTGACGGAAGCGTCCCCTAGCGAACAAACTACAAAGGGTTTTTCTTCTAAAGATTCCAATCCCTCGGCCTCTTTATACCAAAATCCCATGGCCACCCCTGTTGCGGGAATCGCTTGCATCCCGGTAGCGGAACTTTGATGAGGAATTTTCGGCTTATCATCGTCTTTCAAACTCGGATGACAATAATATGTTCTTCCTCCTGAAAAGGGGTCGTCACGCTTTGCCAAAACCTGAAGCATTAAATCGTAGGGTTGCATTCCAATAGCCAAAAGCATAGAATCGTCTCGGTAATATGGAAACGCATAATCTTGTGGCTTGAGTTGCATTCCAAGAGCAGTTTGAATAGCCTCATGACCTCGTGAAGTAGCATGAACATATTTGGAAACGACTTTGAAGTTCTCTTCATACAGGAAGGTCATTGCTTTTGCTGTACAAAGGTTTTGGAAACCTTTTTTCAAAGTTTCGATATTGAGTTTATGTGATTTTGTTTTTTGCATTTACAAAGACGTAAGAATCAAGAGACAAGAATCAAGACGGGTTATTTTTCATCTTATGTATTAAACTTGAAACGATTCGTTGTATTTCTATAATTTGTTTTTCTAATTGTTCAAATTTATCGATTGCGACAAAATTTTGACTTTTACATACTATTAGTTGTGTTTCCCATTCAAATGCGGAACCCAGGCTAATTTCCAAGTATCTTGCAAAATGAACATCGCTTCCTTTGCTACTTCCTTCAGCGATGTTCGACGCTATGGAAACAGCACTTCTATTCATCTGGGATCTCAACCCAAACAATTCTGTTGACGGCAAAGAATTGGTCAATTTATAGCTCTCTTCTATCAATTCCATCGCATGAATCCATGCCTTCAACTTTTTAAAATTATGCCTTCTCATCGATTTAAACATTTGAGGTTTATCCCAGCAAATTATTCAAACCGTATCCTCTATCCTACTTTTACCTTGTATGATTTATAAATCATATCAAATTCATCAAACTCTATTCGTCTTGACTCTTGACTCTTGATTCTTTCATCTCTCATCTTGATTTACATTTCAAATTGGCTTTCCTCCATATAATCTGCAATTCGCTTTAAAAAGGAACCTGCCAAATAACCATCGACAATTCGGTGGTCAAACGAAAGGGACAAATACATCATACTGCGAATCTCAATCGAATCGCCTTCTGCTTTTTCGATCACCTCAGCGCGTTTTTTAATGATCCCTGTTGCCAAAATAGCGGCTTCAGGCTGATTGATAATAGGGGTTCCCATCAAACTCCCAAAGGTTCCCACGTTACTTATGGTAAAGGTGCTTCCTTTGGTTTCATCTGCTGTTAATTTACCGTCCCGGGCCTTTCCTGCCAGCTCGTTGGTAGCGGCGGCTAATTCAGAAAGGGATTTTTTATTGGCATCGCGCACTACCGGAACAATTAAGTTGCCCGAAGGTAAAGCGGTTGCCATCCCAATATGAATGTCGTCCTTCACAATCACGTTCGTTCCATCCAAGGAAGAATTGATCATCGGAAAATCCTCGATTGCCTTGGCAACACATGCTACAAATAGTGGAGTGAAGGTTAGTTTTTCGTTGTATTTTTTCTGGAAGTCGGCTTTTACTTTATTACGCCATGCAACCATATCGGTCAAATCGGCCTCAACATAAGCAGTTACGTGGGGTGAAGTATGTTTGCTGAAAACCATATGATCTGCGATCATTTGTCGCATACGGTCCATAGGAATTACTTTTCCGGTCCCTTTATCAAATTTCAAATCAGGAACGTGAAACCCCGATTTTTGTTCTACCGCTTGAGCAAACTGAAAAGGCCTTCCTTCAGCAATATAAGCAGCGACATCACTCTTTCGCAGTCGTCCATCATTTCCACTGGCAGGAATGCGCGCTAATTCTTCATAGCTAATATGGTGTTTTCGTGCCATGCTATCCACCAAAGGGGAGATAAACACATTTTCGTTGACCTTAAAGTGCGACGCGCCTTCTTTTTTGGAATTTCGTTTTTCTGAAACTTCAGGCGCTTTAGTTTCTGAAAGGGAAGAAGCTGATTGGGTTTTCTCGGTAGTCTTCTTGGTAACCTTGACCGCCTCATCACTTTCAATAATAGCAATGGTCGCGCCTATTTTGACAACTTCATTGGGCTTATAAAGTAGTTCCACAACGGTACCTTTAAATTCTACCGGAACTTCAGAATCTACCTTATCGGTTGCTACTTCTAATAACACTTCATCGGGCTCAATTATGTCACCCACTTCTTTAAACCATTTAATGATGGCTGCTTCGGTAATACTCTCGCCCAATCGTGGCATTTTGAATTCGATTTGCGCCATTAGTTTCGTTTCAATTCTTGTAATGTTTTATAATAGTTTTCTTGAGATGGACGATTTTCCGGCACCACTCGAAGCGGTTCCACTTCTCGTAAACCCTCATGGCAATCGGCAGGTAATTGTTGGTATAATTTAGTTCCCGCTGTTTTCCATGCAATCATTTCATCACTCACTTCTTTTATTGATTTTGCTGGATTTCCAACAATTAATTGACGGGCAGGAAAAACTGTTTCAGCTTTCACAAAACTCATAGCTCCAACAATACATTCATCTCCAATTACCGCATCGTCCATAATCACACTGTTCATCCCAATCAAACAATTTCGGCCCAATTGTGCCCCATGGATTACAGCGCCATGCCCTACATGTGCACCCTCTTGTAAGCGAATACTTTTTCCGGGAAACATATGCACCGTGCAATTTTCTTGAACGTTCACCCCATCCTCTAAAATAATCTCCCCCCAATCTCCTCGAATGGCAGCTCCAGGTCCTATATAACAATGCCGACCAATAATCACATTGCCGGTGACGGCGGCTAAGGGATGGACAAAGCTTGATTCGTGAACTACTGGGATATGTCCTTTAAATGAATAGATCATAGTTTTTCCGGAGGATTAAAACAGATTTATTTAAATCGTTGTAAGGTATTCTTGGTAAATTCTGATAACACTAACCTTCCACTGATTGAAGCTCTTTCTGCCAATAACTGGTCCCAGTCCTCCGTTCCTTTCCAGAACGTCTTTTTCATTTCGGCCATGGCTTCCGGGTTGTACTGACACAGTCCTTCTGCAAACTTTTGCACTTCTTCATCCAATTCGTCAGTCGTATCGAAAACTCGGGTAAAAAGTCCTTTTTGCAAGGCCCAATCGGCTTCATAGAATGAATTGGCATCCATCGCAATTTGCGACATACCACTTAGTCCCAATTTACGTTCTACGGCAGGTCCTACCACAAAGGGACCGATTCCTACATTCAACTCACTTAATTTAATTGAAGCAAACTTTGTCGCCATACAATAGTCGGTTGCAGAAGCCAATCCAACACCACCACCAACAGTCTTACCTTGCACACGCCCAATAATAAATTTTGGACATTTTCTCATGGCATTAATCACATTCGCGAAGCCACTAAAAAATACCTTTCCGGTAGCTGCATCGTTAATATTGATAAGCTCTTTAAAACTGGCTCCAGCACAAAAAGTTCGGTCTCCACCACTTTTCAAGATCACTACCTTCACCTCTTCATTTTCGCCTGCATGAGTAATGGCATTTGCCAAAGACGCGAGTAAATCTCCGGGCAGACTATTGTGATCCGGGTGAAAAAATTCGATCGTCGCAATCCCGTCATGGGCATGCTGTTTTACGTAAGGTATGGTCATTTTAGAGTAAATTAAATTGTTCAAAATGATGATTCAAATGCTTTCGCTCTAACAAATACCATTCAAATCGGTTTAGTTCTCCGAATACCACATTTTTTGTACGCACATCCGGATGTTCCTTAAAGAAAGCCAAGTATTGATCCCGAGCTTCCATCAATTTTTCCTTCGCCGTTGCCAGGTCGGCATGTTTGACCTCCTGCATTTTAGATTTTTCGCGCAATGGAAAATCGTATCCTCGAGGCATCTTTTCGTAATTGTATAAGGTTGAATGTACCTTTTCTATGATCTTTTCGGGGGTAGCTATTTCAAAGTCTTGAATTTCTCCAGAAGCAATGCGGTAGGTATATTCCAAATGCTCAACCATCTGTTGAGGGGTTAGATCACCCCATTGAGCTTTACTTTGTTCATTCAGCTTTTGAAGCGCTTCCTCGATTTTTTCGGGGGTCATTTCCACCAAGGTGGTTTGTTTCTTCTGAACCATGGTAAGTACCGTTACTATGGCAACCAATTCATCTTCAGAATCAAACACTTCTCCGTACCATTTTACAATTCCTGAAGGCAATTCGGTTCCTCGCTGTTCACGATCGATTTTTTGCTTGCAGGTAAGTCGGACGTAAATCGTATCGTTGTGGTACAATGGACGCAGGAATCGACAATCTTCCAAGCCGTAATTTGCGGCAACCGGCCCTTTATTGGGATACACGAA
>JAHEMY010000129.1 GCA_024643425.1 Flavobacteriaceae bacterium | reverse complement strand
GTCTTGTAGCCCATCATCCCGTGGTTGTTGGCGCTGACATTAAACCAACCCACATCGTCCCCCCAGATGATGACTATATTTGGCTTCTTTGTTTGTGCTTGACCCATGGCAAACATGAAGACCATAAAAAGGGTGATAAATGTCTTGTTCATAATAAATTTATTTTGTTTAAAATTGAAAATAAAATTTCCCGAATGCTTTCAAATCAAGTGAATTCATCAGGTAATTTTAGAATTAAAAAATATGGTTTTCTCAAATATAGGGAATTCCTCGGTTAAGTGTTAATATCTCGTTAAAAATATTATGAGTTTAATGCGATATTTAAATAATTGATTTTCAGTTAAATAAAACACATTGTAGTAATAATGTGGTTTCCAATAATTCATTAAAAAACCTTTAAAATATTTTTGTTGTCGCCATTGCCCCTGAGTTTAATCAATAAATACTATTTTTATTCCTCGTTGATTTTCCTATGAAAAAGACCCTGTTTTTCCTGTTTCTCGTTTTGTCGTTTACCGATCATTACGCCACTCAAATTCAAGACACTTTGCGCATTGGTGTTTATGATTCTCCTCCCTTTGTTATTTACAATGAAGATGGCTCTTTGGAAGGAGTGAGTGTCTGGTTATGGGATAAAATGAAGTATGAAATTCAACAACCCTATACCATTGTAAAGTATTCAAATGAAGAACCCCTTCAGGCAATTTTGAATGATTTAGATAACGGAACCATCGATTTTTCTATTAATCCTCTCACCATTACCAGTGCTCGACATGAGCGTATCGATTTCAGTCATCCCTTTTATATAGGAAACCTCACTATTGCAAAGAAATCCACCTCCGACTTCGGCTCATGGTTTAGTTCGGTTCGAGAGTTTTTTAATAATCGCGTACTCCTTCTTATTCTCACCTTAGCAGGAATGGTGGTTGTTTTTGGTTTGATTATTTGGCTCGTGGAGAAAAAGAATCATCATTTCGAACGAGGCATACAAGGATTGCTCACTAGTTTTTGGTGGTCGGCCGTAACCATGACCACCGTTGGTTACGGAGATAAAGTGCCCATTTCCCACCTTGGGCGATTTGTCGCTTTTGTATGGATGCTCTGTTCCCTAATCATTATTTCGATTTTTACAGCGAGTATTACCTCCACGCTCACGGTCAAACAATTAGCCGATAACGATATATCTTTGAATAATTTTAAAGAGAAAAATACGGGAACCGTCAAAGCCTCTGCCACCGAAGCCTATCTGAAACGCAATTTCTTCAGAAAGGTTAACGCATACCCGGAATTCCTGCACGGACTTAACGGACTTAAAAATGATGAAGTCGATCTTTTCGTTTATGACGAACCGTGGTTAGCCTACCAGTTGCACAATAATCCCGAATATGCTTCCTTGGAAATATTGCCCATACGATTCAATATGCAGCTTTATGCCATGCCTATGCGCAAAAACCTTGACCACGATTTTAAAAACAAAATTTCCTCTTCCATGCTTCGAATCCGAGAGACAAAAGATTGGGAATTAATTTTGGACGAATACCATATGAAACAGTATTAGTCCATATGAAGGAAGCTCAAAAAATTCATGGTATTGTTTTAGCGGGCGGTAAGAGTAAACGCATGGGGACAACGAAGGGTTTGCTTTTATTAAACGAACTTCCCTTCATTTCGTATTCGATACGGGCACTTGAGCCTCTAACAAGTGAACGCTATGTGGTAAGTGACGATGCCGCTTATAACCAACTTCCATGCATCAGAGTAAACGATCTCATCAAAGATTCCGGACCTTTGGGAGGACTCTATTCCGGACTCTCAAAATCTTCCTCCTTTTACAATTTGGTATTGAGTTGTGATGTTCCCTTCATCACCACTGATCTACTTAGCCTTCTTATTGATGGTATTGAAGAGAATATTGATGTAATTCAGTTTTCCTGTGAAGATCGAACGCATCCATTAATTGCCCTCTATACAAAGGAATGTATTCCTAGTTTTAAGGATTTATTGCAATCAGGAGAACGCAGACTACGGGTAGCATTAGCATCGGTTCGGGTAAAAACCATTTCCTTGAAACCGGAATTTGCACCTTTACTACAAAACATCAATACTCGAGCAGAATACGAAGCAATACAAAATTGAATTGATCCCTAAAAAATTTAAGCCTCTTATTCCCCTTCCACCAGCTTCGCTTTATACTTTCCTTTGCTCTTTCGTATACGAACTGCCACTACTTTATATTCCGGGCACATGGCTTCCGAGTCGTGCACGTCGCCTGTTAAATTATTGATCATAATCTCCGGAAAATGAAAAGTAGTACTTAAAATCCCGGGTTTCACCTCATCCGTGATACGCGCCTTTACATCCACCTTTCCTCTGGGCGATTCTAAACAAACATAATCTCCATCGGCAATGGCGTTGTTTTTGGCATCCTCAGGATGTATCATGAGGTAATCGTCCGTGAGCAATTGCTCGTTCGAAGTACGGCGCGTCATGGCACCGCAATTATAATGCTCCAATTCTCGATTGGTCGTTAATATATAAGGGTAGTCCTTGGCATGCGCTTGCAGTTCCATGGTTTCTTCCCATTCTTTATATTCGAACAAACCTTTTCCTCGTTTGAAATCGACTGTATGTAAGACTTCGGTATCCGAGCCATCCTTTGCAACCGGCCATTGCAATCCGTTTTTACCCAAGCGCTCCCAAGTAATTCCGGCAAAGAAAGGAACGATTTGAGAAATTTCCTCCAGCATGCCATCCGGAGTGTAGTCGGGTTGTGGATAGCCCATTCTATTCATAATCTCCACGATAATTTGTCCGTCGGGTTTTGCTCCTCTAATGGGCTCGACCACTTGCCGTACTGCTTGTACTCGTCGTTCTCCATTGGTGAACGTTCCACTCTTTTCTAAGAAGGACGCTCCCGGTAAAATTACATCGGCATATTTGGCAGTTTCGGTCATAAAAAGTTCTTGTACAATCACCAAATCGGTGCTTTCCAATGCTTTGATTACCTTTTGTGTATTAGGGTCGGTTTGAACAATATCTTCTCCAATCACCCAAAGTGCTTTTAGTTTTCCTTTGAGCGCTGCGTCAAACATTTCCGGAATCTTATAGCCAATCATTTTTGGAACTTGTACGCCGTAAAACTCGTTATACCGTTGATTCACCGCTTCGCTCGTCACGTCCAAATACCCGGCCCCTTGATGCGGTTGAACCCCCATATCGGCACTTCCTTGTACGTTGTTCTGACCTCTTAGCGGATTCACTCCTACTCCACGTCGACCAATATTTCCGGTAAGTAAAGCTAAATCGGCTATTTGCATTACTGTGAAGGTCCCTTGGGAATGCTCTGTAACGCCAAGTCCGTGGAACGACATCGCATTGGGAGCCGTTGCATAGGCAATGGCTGCTTCTTTAATTACATTTCGATCTACTCCACAAACGGCTTCTAACTTATCGAGATCGATTGCCAATAATTCTTTTTTGAAATCTTCAAATCCTTCGGTTCTGTCTTTAATAAAGCCTTGATCCATCAACCCTTCCGAAACAATGTAATACATCATCATATTCAATACTGCCACATTGGTTCCCGGGCGCAATGGAATGTGGTGCGTGGCATAACGCGCCAATTCGGTTCGTCTTGGATCGATCACAATGGAGACGTTATCCGATTTCATGGCAAATTGTTTCAATTTGGCTCCGGTAACAGGATGTGCGTCGGTAGGGTTAGCGCCAATCACCATGATGCAATTGGTTTGCTTCAAATCAATAATCGAATTGGTGGCCGCTCCGGTGCCAAAAGTACGTTGCATTCCTAATGCGGTGGGCGAATGACACACCCGTGCACACCCATCAATATTATTGGTTCCTATCACCGCACGAATGAATTTTTGCATCAAATAATTTTCTTCATTGGTACATCTAGCCGAAGAGATTCCGGCAATGGAATCGGGACCAAATTCATTCTTAAACGACGTAAGTTTCCCTGCAATAAAATCGTAGGCTTCGTCCCAACTTACTTTCTCAAAAGCGCCATTGCGTTTGATCATGGGAGAATTCAAACGATCCTGGTGGTTATAGAACTTAAAGGCATAACGCCCTTTTATACAGGTATGTCCTTGATTTACTGCTGCGTCGTAGGGTGCTTGAATACTTAAAATCTCCCCATTGCTTGTCGCCACTTCCAAATTACACCCTACCCCACAATAAGTACAGATGGTACGCGTGGTTTCAGCAGTTTTTACCGCTTTCGATTGAAAAATATCTGAAATAGCCGACGTCGGACATGCCTGCGAACAGGCACCACAACTCACACAATCTGAATCCATAAAGGAGTCGTCCAATCCTTTGATAATATGTGCATCGAAGCCACGCCCGGCCATGCTCAACACAAACTCTCCTTGTACTTCGTCACAGGCTCTTACACATCGATAGCAATTGATGCATTTTGACAGGTCTGAAGTCATATAGGGATGACTCAAATCCTTGGTTCTATGTAAATGATTCGCGCCTTCCGGATAGCGGACTTCGCGGATACCCACTTCAGCAGCAACCGTTTGCAGTTCGCAATTACCATTTACCTCACAGGTCAAACAATCGAGTGGGTGATCGGTTAAGACCAACTCGATGATATTTTTTCGCAAAGTCTTTATGGCTTCCGTACTGGTATAAATGTATTGTCCTGCAGCAACCGGAGTATGGCAAGAAGCTAAGGTCTTCGTTTTTCCAAATTCCTCCAAGGCTACCTCAACGCTGCACACTCTGCACGACCCAAAAGGATCGAGGTTGGGTGCGTCACAAAGGGTAGGCACCAATTTCTTCGATTTATAGCGCCTGATAAAGGCTAAAATGGTTTCTCCTTCTACGATTTCAAAGGGATCATTGTCGATGTAGGCCGTTTTCATAAATATCGTATTAGTTGAAATAAGGTTTTAATTCGTCGTCAAAATACTGGAGTGCGTTTCTCACCGGAAGCGGAATTCCTCCCCCGTGTGCACAAAGTGAACCCTGTTCTAGGGTGGTTAAAAGATCGGTGAATAGTTTACGGTCAATTTTATAATCTTCACGCAATGCTTTTTCGGACAGTTCTTGTCCGCGCTTGGTTCCCAATCGGCAAGGGAAACATTTCCCACAGCTTTCATAGGAAGCAAAGTCGAATAGGTGTTCAATCAATTTCATAATGGGGAATTCCTTCGGAATCGAAACCACCGAAGCATGCCCCAGTAAAAAGCCGGCTTTAGAAAACGATTCAAAATCTAAGGTCAAGTCTTTTATTTTGGAAACGGGAACCAACCCTCCCAAGGGACCTCCTATTTGCAAAGCTTTTATTTCCGTCTTAAATCCGCCCCCAATTTCATAAATCACCTTTGATAGTGGCGTTCCCATTTCGACCTCATACACACCCGGGCGTTTGAAAAAACTATCCAAACAAACCAGTTTAGTGCCTGAAGATCGTTCCGTACCCACTTGCTTCCAAGCTTCACCGCCCTCTGAGATTACATAATGAAGGGCTGCTAAGGTTTCCACATTATTTACTGTGGTAGGTTTATTAAAAAGGCCTTTTTGCGCAGGAAATGGAGGACGTACCCGTACTTCCGGACGCTGACCTTCAATAGAATTAATAAGGGCTGTTTCTTCACCGCAGATATAAGAACCCTGCGCCTGTATAATTTTAAAGTCGAAGTCAAAGCCACTTTCAGCAATGTTCTTCCCAATAAGTTCATGTTTGCGTAAGGCATCAATGGCATTTTGAACCACCGAAACCGCTTCAGGATATTCCGCTCGAATGTAGACGATACCGTAACTTGCTTTAGCCACATATCCGGCGATAAGCATTCCAAATAAGACCGAGTGCGGACGCTGTTCCAACAAGTAACGATCCGAATAGGCTCCGGGATCGCCCTCATCGGCATTGCAAATAATGAATTTGGTATCGTTTTCGACATTTCTGCAAAATTCGAGCTTGGTTCCTATTGGGAATCCCGCTCCTCCGCGACCCCTGAGGTTGGATTTCTTAATTTCCTCTAAGACGTTTGATGAATCATTTTTTAAGGCTTCAAGAAAAGGCGCATAATGTTTTTCAATGGTGGTGAAAGGTCTCGTTAAAATTGCCTTTCCGCTCGCCTCCACGAGATAACGGTCTTGATTTCTATCTGAAGTCGTACCCGTGATTTGCGACACATGGTCGATGGCGGTTCCCGAATAATTTTTTCCTTGGTAATGAAAAGCGGCATTTTCATGGCACCTGCCTAAGCACGTCATATGACCAATCTCCGATGCGTCA
>JAHEMY010000128.1 GCA_024643425.1 Flavobacteriaceae bacterium | reverse complement strand
AAAAACCCATTTTGCAAGCTTATCTAGAACAGCTCAATGATGCCCAGTTGGCACCCGTATTACAAAAAGACGGTGCCATGATTGTAATTGCCGGCGCCGGTTCGGGAAAGACGCGTGTGCTTACCTACCGCATTGCGTACCTGATGTCGAAAGGGGTAGACCCTTTTAATATTTTGGCACTTACTTTTACCAATAAGGCTGCCCGTGAAATGAAGAATCGAATATCGAGTATCGTAGGGGCAAGTGAAGCAAAGAATCTTTGGATGGGAACATTTCACAGCATCTTTGCAAAAATCCTGCGTTTTGAAGCGGAAAAATTAGGGTATCCTTCCAATTTTACTATTTACGACACCCAGGATAGTCAGAGTGTGATCCGAGCGGTTATTAAAGAAATGCATCTAGACAAGGATGTGTATAAATACAAACAAGTTTACTCGCGCATTTCGTCTTACAAGAATAGTTTGATTACCGTCAAGGCTTATTTCAACAACCCGGAATTGGTGGAAGCCGATGCGATGGCCAAAATGCCCAGGTTGGGTGATATATACAAAAACTACGTCGACAAATGTTTTAAGGCAGGAGCGATGGATTTTGACGACCTCTTGCTTAAAACAAACGAATTACTAACGCGTTTCCCCGATGTTTTGGCAAAATATCAAAACCGCTTTCGGTATATCTTAGTGGACGAGTACCAAGATACTAACCACAGCCAGTATTTAATTGTACGCGCCCTTAGTGATCGATTCCAAAACATTTGCGTCGTAGGGGACGATGCTCAAAGTATTTATGCGTTTCGTGGGGCGAACATCAATAACATTCTCAACTTTCAAAAGGATTACGAAGATGTACGGGTGTACCGTCTGGAGCAGAATTATCGTTCCACAAAGAATATTGTACACGCGGCCAACAGCATTATCGAGAAGAACCAAAATCGGCTGGATAAGGTAGTATGGACGGCCAATGAAGAAGGTCATAAAATAAAGGTGAACCGCACCATGACCGACGGAGATGAAGGACGGTTTGTAGCCGGATCCATTTTTGAGAATAGAATGAATCACCAAATGGCTTTTGATCAGTTTGCCGTGTTGTATCGCACCAACGCACAGTCACGAGCCATCGAGGATGCCTTGCGAAAAAAGGACATTCCCTATCGTATTTATGGTGGTTTGAGTTTTTACCAGCGAAAAGAAATTAAGGATGTTATCGCTTATTTAAGGTTGGTTCTGAATCCAAAGGATGAAGAAGCGCTCAAGCGAGTGATTAATTATCCCGCCCGAGGGATTGGAGGGACCACCATCGATCGATTGATTGTCGCCTCGAATGAAACAAACCGTTCGATGTTTGAAGTTATGGAGCAAATCGATTCCATCGATTTAAAAATAAATAGTGGCACAAAATCTAAATTGAACGATTTTGTGACTTTAATCAGGAGTTTTCAAGTCCTTAATCAATCCTATGATGCTTTTCAAATTACCGAGCATGTTACCAAGAAGACCGGGCTTTTAACCGAACTAAAAAAGGATGGAACTCCGGAAGGTATAGCGCGTATCGAAAACATGGAAGAGTTGCTGAACGGGATACGGGATTTTGTGGAGGAGCAGCGAGAATTGGCAGACACGACAGGTTCCTTGAATGAATTTTTGGAAGATGTGGCATTGGCAACCGATTTAGACAATGAGAAAGGAGACGATAATAAAGTAGCGTTAATGACGGTCCACCTCGCCAAAGGATTGGAATTCCCCTACGTTTATATTGTGGGAATGGAGGAAGATCTTTTTCCCAGTGGGATGAGCATGAATACCCGTGCTGAATTGGAGGAGGAGCGTCGTTTGTTTTATGTGGCGCTAACTCGAGCCGAAAAGCAAGCGTATTTAACCTATACCCAAAGCAGGTATCGTTGGGGAAAATTGATTGATGCCGAACCGAGTAGGTTTATTGAAGAAATTGACGAGTCTTATTTGGAATATTTAACTCCTATTACAGAGCATCGATACAAACCCTTAATAGATGCCGATATCTTTGACGATATTGATAAAAGTAAATTGCGCCTTCGAAAACCTGCCGCCGGAAATCCACCTAAAGGACCAACCGATGCTCAGTTGCAGAAGCTTCGCCGTTTAAAACCCGTCACAAGTAGTTCAGACAAAAATTTTAATCCTCAGGATGCTAATTTATCGGAAGGAACGCTGGTGGAACATGTTCGGTTTGGAATAGGAAAAATTATTAAAATTGAAGGGGTGGGAGCCGATACAAAGGCAGAGATTAACTTTGAAAATGGAGGGTTAAAGAAATTACTACTACGTTTTGCAAAATTGAATGTTATCGAAAATTAATTTTATGATTTCCGTATTTAAAATTATTATTCTTCTGTTGTCTATTTTAAGCATTGCCTTATTATCACTTACCTTTTTTATTCCAAGTGATTCAGAGGTTTATCGATTACTATCGATGTTTGATTTTATGTTATGCGGAGTTTTTATTTACGATTTTATCACGCAATTTTATAGAGCCGAGAACAAATGGAAATACATGATCACTCATGGCTGGCTCGATTTGCTTTCCTCTATTCCTGTGGTCTCTCAATTGCGCTATGTGCGGGTATTTAGGATTTTTAGAATCTTGCGAATCATAAAATCGGTAAGCATGTTGGTGCAATTCGTAAGAGAAAACAAGGCCATGTCTGTTTATGGATTTATGATATTTTTGGTGTGTTCCTTGCTAATTATATGCACAACCTCTGTTTTGTATGTGGAGCAGGGCATTGGGAATATTAAAACTGCTGAAGATGCCTTATGGTGGAGCTTTATTACGATTACTACAGTGGGCTATGGTGATTTATATCCTGTGACGAATGTTGGCAGACTTATTACCGTGGTGCTTATCGTATCGGGAGTTGCCTCATTTGGTGCTTTAATTTCGTATATTGACCATAGAGCAGGTGCACTTAAAAACAAATAACTTGGCAGAACTTATAAAGTTATATGACGAAAATCCGAATCCAAAAACCATCCAGCATATTGTGGGTGTTTTAAGGAAGGGTGGTTTGATTATCTATCCAAGTGATACCGTGTATGCCTTGGGCTGTGACATTACCAATAAAAGTGCCTTAGAACGTGTGGCGCAATTGAAAGGTGTAAAACTGGAAAAGGCCAATTTTTCTTTTGTATGTGCCGATTTAAGTAACCTAAGCGATTATGTGAAACAGATCGACACCCCCACTTTTAAGTTATTAAAGCGAGCGTTACCTGGACCTTATACATTTATTCTTCCCGGCAACAACAACCTTCCTTCTGTATTTAAAAATAAAAAAGAGGTTGGAATTCGTGTACCCGATAATAATATCATTCGTTCCATTGTGCAAGCATTAGGACACCCCATTGTTTCCACATCCATTAAAGATGAAGATGAGGTAATTGAATACACGACCGATCCTGAATTGATTTATGAGAAGTGGGAGCATCTCGTCGATCTTGTGATTGACGGAGGCTATGGAGGCAATATCCCTTCCACGGTGATAGATCTTACCGGAGACGAACCGGAAGTGATAAGAGAAGGAAAAGGAACTTTAGACCTATAAAAAAACCCGACGTTATGTCGGGTTTCTTTTTTACTGCTTAAATTTTTTAGTTGCCTTCTTCGGTAGCCATGGTTTCCAATTCATCTTCAATCATTTTGTAGAATTGATCGATTTTTGGAAGTACGTAG
This sequence comes from Flavobacteriaceae bacterium, assembly GCA_024643425.1. Classification (GTDB taxonomy): domain Bacteria; phylum Bacteroidota; class Bacteroidia; order Flavobacteriales; family Flavobacteriaceae; genus JAHEMY01. The sequence continues at coordinate 2,574 of JAHEMY010000128.1, read as the reverse complement.
ATCTTTGTTCTACGGTTGATGGCTCTGTTTTCAGCGTTATCGTTCGCTACTAATGGAACGTATTCTCCGCGACCGGCAGCGATCATCTGACCAGGTTTTACACCCAAATCTTGTAATTCACGAACAATGGCGGTAGAACGTTTTACACTTAAATCCCAGTTGTCCAACAAAACTCCTTTTTTGTAAGGAACATTGTCTGTGTGACCTTCAATTAAAGCCTCAAACTCAGGTTTTCCATTAATCACGGTAGCTACTTTTCCTAAGATTTCACGAGCTCGAGTCGTTACTTCATAGCTGCCACTCTTGAAGAGCATCTTGTCTGATAAGGAAATAAATACAACTCCTTTTTCAACATTAATTTCAATATCGCGATCATCCAAGCCAACTTCTTTCTTCAAGCTTGTTACCAATGCAAGTGTCACACTATCCTTTTTGTTTAAAGCATCTTGTAAACGATTGATTTTAAGATCCTTTTCTTTTAAACTTTCTAACGATTTTTCAAGGTTGGTAGCTCCTTGCTTCGTAAGCATCGTTAAGTCTTTCGAGCTCTTAATAAGATCTTCTTTATCTCTGCGCAATTCAGCGATTCGCTCCTCTAAGGAAGTGATGCGTGCATTCGCAGCTGCTTTATCAGCTTCACAAGCATTTAGCTTGACGGTTGCAGTATTTAAAAGATCTTTTGTTTTTCTGTGTTGTGCTTCTAATTCGGTGTATTTTTTCTTCGATACACAAGAGAAGAGTAAACCGGTTGATAGAAGCAGAATTAATAACTTTTTCATAATTGTTATATTGTTTGAGTTGATCAAAATTAAGAATAAGTCAAGTCTGTGATACTGACTTAACATTAATTTAAGTAAAATTATTTAAGCTTGTTAAAGGTACGATTTTTTAGAAAAAAGTACTGCCAAACTACAGACTTTGTTTTCCAGTAAGTTAGCTTCGACTGGTCGCTTTTTCTTTTAGTATAAAAGGAAGGAAGTAGTTGGTAAAAACTAAGATGAGCTTTTAAAATAGCCACAAAATGACTGAACTTACCATTCAATAAAAAATGAATTCCGGCGACTCCATCCCATAACATGCGCTCAAAAAGCCTTAGATATACAAAATTACCCGCGGTGTTTTTGTAGAGTATCAATAAGGAATTTCGAAAGTTGTAAAAAGTTTTCTTGGGATTGCTCGAGGATAAGGTTCCTCCGCCGAGATGAAATACTTTTGAATTGTGAATGTATTTAATCACGCCACCTTGTGATTGAAGCCTCCAACAAAGGTCAATTTCTTCTTGATGAGCGAAGAGTTCTTCATCAAAACCTCCAGCCTTCCAGAAAGCTTCTCGTTTTATAAAAAGACAAGCTCCTGAGGCCCAAAAGATTTTTGTGTTTTCGTCAAACTGACCTTCATCTTTTTCAAGGGTGTTAAAAATGCGCCCTTGGCAATAGGGATACCCCAATCGGTCAATAAAACCTCCCGCAGCACCGGCGTATTCAAAAAAAGCTGGGTTTTTATAATCAAGAATTTTTGGTTGCAAGGCAACGAGATTCGCTTCGTCTTCAAAGGCTTTTACACAAGGAGTAAGCCAGCCTTCAGAGACCTGAACATCGTTGTTGAGCAAAACCACATATTCTTCATTAAGTAGGCGCAGTGCATCATTATATCCTTTGGCATAACCGCCATTGGTTTTATTCTGAATGATTTTTACTTGCGGAAATTCATTTTGAAGAAATGAAATACTGTCGTCGGTCGATGCATTATCTGCAACGTAGACGGTTGCTTCTGAAGCGTAGCGTACCACTGAAGGTAAAAACTCTTCGAGTAATTTTTTTCCGTTCCAATTGAGTATAACCACCGCTGTTTTCACGGCTGCAAGTTAAATTATTTTTGCATATCCACACGATGCAAATCTTATTGCACACTCGCTACGCAACCCTTACCTTTGCGCTTCGTCTTAGAATGAATTGAGTAAACTAAAAATTGATTACACCTTATGCCAGGATTTGAAGTATTTGGAGAAGAAGAAAGAAAACAAGTAAACGATGTTTTAGAAAGTGGTGTCTTAATGCGCTACGGTTTCGACGGAATGCGTCAGGGACATTGGAAGGCAAAAGAATTTGAAGCAGCGTTTGCAAAACGAATGGGCAGTGAATACTGTCAGTTGGTTTCTAGTGGTACTTCAGCCTTGACCGTCGCATTGGCTTCGGCAGGAATAGGAGCAGGGGATGAAGTAATCATGCCGGCGTTTACTTTTGTCGCTAGTTTTGAATCCATCATGATGCTAGGGGCAGTACCTGTTTTAGTCGATATCGACGACACCTTAACGCTTGATCCTAAGGCAGTGGAAGCGGCTATTACTTCTAAAACGCGCTGTGTGATGCCAGTGCATATGTGTGGGTCCATGGCCAATTTAAGAGCACTTAAATCGATTTGTGAGGCTCATAATCTTATCCTTTTGGAAGATGCATGCCAGGCGATTGGAGGAACCTATGAAGGAAAACCTTTGGGTAGCTATGGGGATTTGGGGTGCTTCTCTTTCGATTATGTAAAGACCATCACTTGTGGTGAAGGAGGTGGAATTATCAC
>JAHEMY010000127.1 GCA_024643425.1 Flavobacteriaceae bacterium | reverse complement strand
GCTTCATTGAGTTCGATTACATCCATATCGGCCATCGTTAAACCTGCTTTAGACAACGCTTTGTTACTTGCTTCTACAGGTCCTATCCCCATGATACGAGGTTCCACCCCTACTACGGCAGAACTTAGGATTCGAGCCATAGGTTTCAGGTTGTATTTTTTTATGGCTTCTTCTGAAGCAATCAAAGTGGCAGCAGCACCATCATTCAAGCCTGAACTGTTTCCTGCGGTAACACTACCGTCTTTTTTAAAGGCAGGTCGAAGTTTCGCCAATACTTCAGGCGTTGTGGTTGGTTTTATAAATTCGTCATCCTTAAAGAGGATTGGGTCTTTTTTTCGCTGCGGAATTTGTACCGTGACAATTTCCTGACCTAACCTACCTGAAGCTTGCGCTTTGGCAGCTTTCATCTGACTCGCATAAGCAAAGGCATCCTGATCTTCCCGAGAGATGTTGTATTTCTCCACTAGATTTTCAGCCGTATTCCCCATTCCATCCGTTCCATAGAGGTCGTGCATTTTTTGGTTCACAAAGCGCCACCCAAAACTTGAGTCGTACATTTTTGCATCCGTTCCAAATGCCATGGATGGTTTCGCAATCACATAGGGCCCGCGTGTCATGTTTTCCACACCACCTGCTACAAATAATTCTCCATCTCCTGCTTTTATAGCTCGATTGGCATGAATAATAGCTGAAAGTCCGCTACTGCATAAACGATTCACCGTTTCTCCCGGCACTGTAAAAGGCAATCCTGCCAACAAGGACGCCATCCGTGCCACATTGCGATTATCCTCACCGGCTTGGTTGGCACATCCAAGGATCACGTCGTCAATTGCCTCTTTAGGCACATTCGGATTCCTTGCCATTAATTCGGCGATGGCGATAGCGGCCAAATCGTCGGTTCGTACGGCGCTTAAGGTTCCTTGGTAACTTCCAATAGGAGTTCGGATTCCATCAATTATGTATGCTTGTTTCAAAATGTAAAAGTTTAAATTTTAAATGTAAAAATTGAACATAATCTATTCTTATTCGTTCTACATTTTTCAGTTTATAATTTAATTCGTCCAATCTTTTTGGGTTCTGTACACTACTCCTTTGAAAAGTGCCACTAGTTCGTCACCGCGTTTTACTTCTATGATGTTGAACCCTAATTTATTATTTACTTTTTCAATCACCGATTCTGCCACCAAAACATCACCTTCTTCCAAGGCTTCAATGTGATTGATCGATGTTTCAATGGAGACCGCATATTTCCCATGGGTATTGGCTGCAAAACCAAAAGCCGTATCCGCTAAGGAGTAACTAATGCCTCCATGGGCCTTCCCCATACTGTTAAGCATCTCCTTACGAACCGTAAGACTCACTTTACACCGACCTATTTCACATTCCAAAATCTCGATTCCCAACCAGGTGCTAAAAGCATCTTGAGAAAGCATTTTGTATGGAATATCGACCCCGTTCATTTAGAAAAATGTTTTCCCTTCAGTGGATAATCTTCTCAATAAGGGAGAGCATCGATAACGATCTTCCAGATAGGTGTCGTAGAGGTGATCTAAGATATACACACAGTGATCGATTCCCTTTTCATCGGCCCAGGCCAACAACCCTTTAGGATAATTAACGCCCAAGGTCATTGCCTTATCAATATCTTCCGCAGACGCAATGTTCCAAAATAAGGCATCCGCTGCCTCATTGATCAGCATTACGATGATCCGATTAGCAATTTCCTTCAATACCTTTTCATCGGTATTGATTGTTTCTGAAGTTTGAAGCGTATTATCTGTATATGAATAGTAGCCCTTCCCTGATTTTCTACCCAACCAACCTGCTTCACTCAATCGTTTTTGTGTAAACGAAGGCTTGTAACGCGGGTCGTAATAAAATGCCTTAAACACGGTTTCAGTTACAGTGTAATTGACATCATTCCCAATAAAATCCATCAATTCAAAAGGTCCCATTCGGAAGCCTCCAATAGTTTTCATCGCATGATCGATGGTGGAAAAATTGGCAATCCCTTCTTCATAGATGCGAAGGGCTTCCCCATAAAACGGCCGCGCTACGCGGTTGACAATAAACCCCGGAGTATCCTTCACTTTCACAGCAGTTTTTCCCCAATCTGAAATGGTTGCCATAGACGTTTTCAAAACCGCTTCTGAAGTTTGAATGGCAGGGATAATTTCAACCAATTTCATTAAAGGCGCCGGATTGAAAAAATGAATTCCTACGCATCGTTCCGGGCGCTTTAAACATCCCGCAATAGCAGCAATTGACAATGACGAGGTATTTGTTGCCAATATACAGTCTGGTCGAACGATGGCTTCAATATCTTTAAATACTTTATGCTTAACCTCTAAATTTTCGACGATGGCTTCGATTACCACATCCACATCCTCCATTTCATGCATGGATCTCGCATAATGAATGTTCTCTTGGATTTCCTCTTTGCGTACTTCATCCATGCGGCCTTTTTCGATGAGACGATTTAATATTCGTTCTAAATTGGCTTCAGACTTCACAATAACGGTGGAATGCGCATCAAAGAGTACTACTTTGCAACCCGCCGTGGCCGCCACTTGAGCGATTCCACTTCCCATGGTGCCTGCACCGATAATTCCGACTTTCTTTATCATTAGTTTCCTTTAAAATTAGGACTTCTTTTTTCTACAAATGCAGTGACTCCTTCCGCATAATCTTCACTTTGAGCTGCTTCAATCTGCAATTTGCCTTCTATGTGTAATTGTTCAGTTAAATTATTGGTCATGGATTGATTCAACAAACGCTTCGTCATTCCCAAAGCCTTGGTTGGCATCTTGGAAAGTGTTTGAGCCAATTGTTCCACATCAGATTCAAAGCTTTCAGCGGAAATAACTTTATAGATCATTCCTAAACGTTCGGCCTCTTCCGCAGTAACTTTTTCACCCAGCATCATTAATGCTGAAGCTTTTTGAAAACCTATAAGACGTGGCAGGAAGAAAGTCCCCCCACTATCGGGCACCAAACCTATTTTGCTAAAGGCTTGAATGAAACTTGCTTTTTCTGATGCCACTACCACATCACAGGCTAGTGCAATATTTGCTCCGGCTCCTGCAGCCACTCCATTCACCGCCGCAACGATCGGTTTCTCAATGGCCCGAATGCGATCGATGATGGGGTTATAATGTTCTTCTAATATTTTTTTGAAACCGGGATTTAAATCGACAGAGGTCACTTCTTTTAGGTCCTGACCTGCACAAAAAGCTTTTCCATTTCCGGTAATAACGATGGCTCTTACCTCCTTATTCAATTTAAAATCGTCTAAGGTTTGTTGCATGGCGAGCGCCATTTCGCGATTAAAACTATTAAACACTTCAGGTCGGTCGAGGTACAACCAACCAATTCCATGTTCGATCTTGGACGCTATTCCTTTCATTATTCGGGTAGTTTAAAATAGGGATTGTAAATAATTCCGATGATATTCTCCCACGGATCGATCACCGAGGCTACCATCAATTCGCCTCCAACATTATTTGGCGCTTCGTGCACTTTGGCTCCTAGGTCGATTAGATGGTCAAAGGATTCTTGAATGTTTGAAACACCCCAATAAGATAAGACATTATCTCCTTTTACATTTTCATCGGGTAATAAGCCTAGTTCGTAACCGGCAATATTGAAGCCTACGTAAAAGGGTTCATCAAAATACGGCTCAATCTTAAATGCTTTGGAATACCAGTCTTTCGCAGCCACTAGGTCGGAAACTTTATAAACAGTTGTTCGTAATCCTAGCATGGGCGGTTTATTTTAGACATTTGAAATAATCGAAGGGTTCGTGGCAATCTTCGCACTGAAACAACGCCTTACAAGCGGTGGATCCAAACTGACTCACCAAGCGTGTATTTGAACTTCGGCAATGGGTGCATTTAACAATCTTTTGATTGCCTAAGAGCACTTCTTTATCGGCTGTAGCACTTAAGGGAGGTGCAATGCCGTAGGCCTCCATTTTTTGTTTTCCGGCTTCTGAAAGCCAATCGGTAGTCCATGCCGGACTCAATACAAGAGTAACTTCAGCAACTTTCCCTTCTTCGCGAAAAGCAGCTTTTAAATCGTCCGAAATTACATCCATGGCAGGGCAACCGGAATAGGTTGGAGTAAGTTTTATGAATATTTTCCCATCCTTTTCAATCGCTTCACGAATCACTCCCAAGTCCAATACTGAAAGCACCGGAATTTCCGGATCCGAAACTTTTTCAAGAGTTTCGATCAGATGCGGGTCTATATTAGGAGCAACTATTGCGGTCATCATTTACCAGTTCATATTTGGGTAGGTTCGTTGCATGTACTGCAAATCGGCTAACAAATACCCCATGTGTTCGGTATGAATTCCTTGTTTTCCACCTTTTTGAAAATATTGGTCCTGCGGAATCGCTAAAGTTGCTTCGGTGAGCAATTCAGAAACTTCAGCATAGTAAGCCTCTTTTAATGCCGAAACATCCACAGCAACACCCAATTTTACCAACTCCTTATCAATTTCAGAAAGCTCAAACAATTCGTTGGTATACCTCCACAAATCGTCGATCGCCTCTTGCATTTTCGCATGACTCTCGTCGGTGCCATCACCCAAACGCTTTACCCAATCGGAAGAAAAACGTTTGTGGTAACTCACTTCTTTCATTGCTTTGTTTGCAACAGCACGCAAGGTATCGTCGGTACTTTGCTGAAGTTGTTGGATGAATAAGTAATTGAATACATCAAATAAAAACTGACGTCCGATAACGAATCCAAAATGACGATTCGGTTGTTCTAGGAGCAGTACATTTCGGTATTCTCGTTCTTTTCTTAAAAAGGCCACATCATCTTCCGAATTGTAATCATCGGAAAGTTGTGCCGCATATTGATAGAAACTGCGTGTTTGACCTAATAAGTCCAAGGCAATATTGGTAAGCGCGATATCGGTCTCAAGATTAGGACCATGTCCGCAAAGTTCACCCAGTCGCTGCCCGAGAATTAGGTTATTATCTGCAATTCCTAAGATGTATTGATATAAATGTTCTTTTTCCATAACTACGACCCTTCACAAGGGCTTTAAATTATTTACATATGCTTCACCTCATCGGGCAAATTGTAGAAGGTAGGATGTCGATAAACCTTGTCTTTGGCAGGCTCGAACATTTCTCCATTGTCTGCCGGATTTGAAGCGGTAATGTATTTGCTCTCTACTACCCAGATACTCACACCTTCATTTCTTCGGGTGTACACATCACGCGCATTCTCTAAAGCCATTTCAGCATCTGCCGCATGCAGGCTACCGAAATGCCGGTGTTCTAATCCGTTTTTAGATCTAACAAAAACTTCCCATAGGGGCCAATTTTTTTTCATCGCTGTCTATTTAACTGGCTTGCGCCACTTTTTTATTTGCTTGTTTTTCGGCATAACTCATGGCTGCTTCACGCACCCATGAACCTTCTTCCCAGGCACCCACTCGTGCATCCATTCGTTCTTTATTACAGGGACCATGTCCTTTCACCACCTGCCAGAACTCATCCCAATCGATGTCACCAAAGTCGTAATGACCTAGTTCTTCGTTCCATTTGAGATCTTTATCGGGAACCGTAATTCCTAAAATCTCGGCTTGTGGCACCGTTTGGTCGACAAATTGCTGGCGTAATTCGTCGTTGGTTTTGCGTTTCAACTTCCATTTCATGCTTTGAGCGGTATGCGGAGAATCTTCATCTCTCGGGCCAAACATCATTAAACTTGGCCACCACCATCGGTTCAAGGCATCTTGCGCCATGGCCTTTTGCTCCGGAGTTCCATTGCAAAGGGTAAGCATGATTTCGTATCCTTGTCGTTGATGAAAACTTTCTTCCTTACAGATTCGCACCATCGCTCGGGCATAAGGCCCAAATGAAGTGGTACATAAGGCTACTTGATTAATAATTGCAGCGCCATCAACCAACCAACCAACGGCACCCATATCGGCCCATGTAATGGTTGGATAATTAAAAATGGAGGAATATTTTGCTTTTCCTGTATGCAATTGCTCGTACATCTCTTCGCGGGAAATACCTAGCGTTTCTGCCGCCGAATAGAGATAGAGTCCGTGACCTGCCTCGTCTTGTACTTTAGCCAACAAGGCCGCTTTTCTTCTAAGGGATGGTGCACGACTGATCCAATTTCCTTCCGGCAACATACCTACAATTTCAGAATGGGCATGCTGTGAAATCTGACGAATATGTGTTTGTCGGTATTTCTCCGGCATCCAATCTTTAGGTTCGATCTTTTCGTCACGCTCGATGCGTGCTTCGAAAATGTCTTCCAGGT
>JAHEMY010000126.1 GCA_024643425.1 Flavobacteriaceae bacterium | reverse complement strand
TTGAAGGGCTTAACACTGTGAATACACTGATTGATTCCTCTGCTTCAACAACCATAAACACCTTGAGCAACACCATCGAGAATAGTAGGGATTCGATAAATACCTCAATAAATGATTTAGCCAAATCCAAGCTAATCGTCGAATATGATCTTATGAAATATGAAGATGCCAGACTACTTATTGGCAATACGGGTGCTCAAATAATATTAATGAAAAACTTTACCATTCATTGGGACTATAGGGAATGCCCTTTCTATGATGAACCTACTGTTGGAATGTATATTGTCGAATACCGTTATCATGTGGCCATCACTCAAAGTAAAGGGTCAAAATTACTCGACGATAAAGATTTTAAATATGGTGCCGGGGATATCGATAAATTCAATGTAGAGATTGACTACCCAGGCGGATACGGAATCTATGACGTTTGGTTTACCTTTGATTATAAAGATTTCGGAAGTAGTACATGGATGGAATATAAAACAGCCATTGAAACTCGTGAAATCTGTGAACGATAACAGAAATTGGCGAAGTTCTTTATCCTACAATTGAACTCAAAAAAAAGTACAGCAATGAACGACGACTCATCTATTGAGGACCCTTTAGAAGGTTATTTAGAAACCCATTACATCCATCGAAGCAATTGGCTTCGAGCAGCGGTTTTAGGGGCCAATGACGGTATTTTGTCTACCGCGAGTATTGCCATTGGGGTTTCAGCCGCAAGTGATTTGAGAGATCCTATCGTGCTCGCCACCCTCGCTGGTTTAGTTGCCGGTGCCCTATCGATGGCTGCCGGTGAATATGTTTCGGTAAGTTCCCAAACCGATGTCGAAAAGGCGGATATCGAACGTGAACGACTAGAATTAGAGGAAATGCCCGAACAAGAATTACAGTATTTAGCATCCATATACGAACAACGCGGATTGAAAAAAGAAACGGCGCTTCAGGTTGCTCAAGAACTAACCGAACATGATGCTCTGGGCGCCCATGTGCGTGACGAGTTGGGAATTAATGAGATTAGCCAAGCAAAACCCATTCAAGCCGCCTTTGCTTCCGGCTCTGCCTTTACCCTGGGAGGCATCCTTCCATTACTGGTAGTACTTTTTGCTCCCATGCAAGGTATGGAATACACCCTGTATGTGTTTGCTAGCGTGTTTTTAATTTTATTGGGCGCCATTTCAGCAAAAACAGGAGGATCCGGAGTTTTAAAAGCGGTACTTCGAATTACATTTTGGGGGACAGTGGCTATGGGACTAACAGCTTTGGTGGGTTATTTCTTTGGAGTGAGTGTCGCTTAAATCAAATTTACAGTCATTACCTTCGTTCCTTTATTGAATTTCCTACTTTTATAGCATGATTTCCATTTGCATTCCTATTTATAATTTCAACATCACGCCTTTGGTGGAGCGTTTGTCGCTTCAAATGAAGCAATTGAATGAAGCAACGGAACTTATCCTCATCGATGATGGTTCGAAAGCCATTTATAAAACTGATAATGAGCAAATCGCCCATCAACACACCTACATTCCATTAGAAAAAAATATTGGCCGGGCAGCCATTCGAAATCGATTCTTACGGCATACACAGTACGATTATTTATTATTCCTGGACTGCGACTCGTTGGTTGTAAATGAAGGGTTTTTATCAAATTATGTAGAAGCGATTAAAGCATACCCAAAAAGTGTTCTTTGTGGAGGACGCGAATATTCTACTACCCCGCCTCTACGTGAAAAAATGCTTCGATGGAAGTATGGAATCTTAAAAGAAAGCAAACCGGCGATTACGCGAAATAAACATCCACATGCCTCCTTTATGACGAATAACTTTGTGGTTCCTAAAGAGGTGTTTCAATCCATTCATTTCGATGAAAGTTTAGTCGATTACGGGCATGAAGATACCTTGTTTGGATTTGAGCTAAAAAAGCATAATATCCCCATTGTACATTGCAATAACCCCATCTTGAATGGTGATTTAGAAACCAATAAAGTGTTTCTTACGAATACTGAAAAAGGGATAGCAAATTTGGCACGTATTTTACAAAAGAAAGAATACGACAAGGATTTGATTCATGACGTAACCTTATTGAGAGTTTATTATAAATTCAAAAGCTTTGAATGGCTCATTCGATTTAAATTTTTCTTTTTGAAACCTTTGCTTAGAAATTTCCTCAACCGGGGCTATGCGAATTTATGGATCTTCGATTTCTATAAGCTAGGTACATTGTCCGTACAATTAAATGAACTTCAAAAACTGGAGAGAGATTTATAACTTGTTTTATTTAAGGCGACATTTCTTATTTTGATTTCCAAATGGAAAACCCTTATTTTTTAAAGAGTAATGTTTTATTTGCTATCTTTAATTGAAACATCCTAACCAAGAAACCATGAAACTTCCAACCAAAATATTCGGTGTATTAACAGTCTTAATGGTTGCCATGATAAGTCAGTTTTGCACCTCCACAAAACAACCAACTCAGGAGAGCGCTAAAATTAGCGGTCCTGTTGTTTCTTACGCTACAGATATAAAGCCCGTGATGTTGCAAAGTTGTACGCCATGCCATTTCCCGGACCAAGGGAAAAAGAAAATGTTAGATACCTATGAAAGTACCAAAGCAAACATTCAAGATATTTTAACTCGGGTTCAGCTTCCGGAAGACGAAATAAAATACATGCCTTTCAAAAGTAAAAAGCCTGCCTTGACTAGCGAGGAAATCATGAAAATAAAAAGATGGGTCGCACAAGGATTCCCTAATTAAAATTACACACCTTAAAAAGAACTAAATCAATCCTAACTATGAAATCAAGCTTATTAACGAATCAAAAGAAAATCGTGCTTTCCAGCAGTATTATTGGACTCCTATTATTTTTTCTTTTTGTTTTTAAAGAAATGACCGCCATTGAATCCAATGGAGACATGGATGCCTCAGGCAGCAGAATCATGTATTGGCTTCCACTTATTATTCCGGGGATTCTTGGATTCCTTTATTTTGGAACTTCAAGGTCAATAAAATCTATGTGGGTAGGTATTTTATATATCATCTATCTTCTAGCCATGATCACTACCTATTGGGTTTATTACAATGCTACCGATGCCTTGGAGGCCGGTCTTATTTTTGTCATGCTGGGAATACCGGTTTCTATTACCATTAGTTTACTGCTTGGTATCATGATGTTGCGAAAGAAGACTGAGTAAAGCGTCCTTCTCATTTAGATAAAATGAGCGTTATCAGTTTCTGATTTTCACAAAATTCTTAACTTGCTCAATTATTCAAAAGAACTTAATTAATTCTATATCTTATGAAATTACCTATTTATTCTTTCAGTGTATTGGCTGTTTTAGCTTTCACTGCATGTAAAAACAATGCTTCTGAAGAACAAGAAGCCGTTACCGAAGAGGTTGTTGAAGTTGTTGATGAAACCCCTACACCTTTGGCCGAAATGTTTCAGGAAGTAGATCCAGCCGACTTTAACGCGCGCATCGCCAATGAAAAGATTGGTACCGTTGAAGAAGTTGTGGAAATGTATTATCCCATTGAGCCTGCAGAAGGTGAAGGGCCTCAAGTTTCAATGCATTCTGAAACCATGGAGGATGGATCCCATGTAGTAACTCTTATTAATGAAGGAGTTATGGACGATTCCATTGCTGCAGAAAAAATTGTCATGACAGCAACGGAAATGGACCTACATTGGACCGTGACCTCTATCAAGAAAAATTGGAAATGCCGCGAAGGTCGTGGTCATACCGATTGGGGTACTGAATATTGTCAATAAACCAAAAAACAATCTTGTTTGCATATAAATGCAATAATATAATTAACCTAAATTAAGCAATGTGCGCGAATCAATACTGAGTTTTACTGAAAACCCGGTGTATGTGTTTTGCGCACTTTGTTTTTTAGTGATTCTGGCTATTTATGCCGGAAAAACAAAACTTGGGAGCAAATTTGGACCGGCATTGCTTGTTATTGTATTCACTGCCATAGTGGCTAATTTAGGGTTATTACCCACTGCGTCTAATGCCATTCCGTTGTATGATGGAATTTTTACCTACCTAGCTCCTATTTCAATTTTTTTCCTGCTCTTAGGAGTCAACCTTTCAAGCATCAAAAAGGCAGGGACGCCAATGATTGTTCTTTTCCTATTAGGCTCCTTTGCCACCATGGCCGGGGTGATTCTTGCCTGGGTTCTTATTTCTCCTGAGGTGAATTTAGGTGAAAACGCCAAAGTGCTGGCTGGAATGTATGCAGGGACTTATACCGGAGGCAGTGCAAATTTTAATGCCGTTGCCCTCGAATATAACTTTCAAGAAAAGGGAGTGCTCTATGCAGGTTCTGTGGCAGTAGATAATGTAGTAAGTACCCTCTGGATTATTTTTACATTGTTGATTCCGGTGATTATGACCGCATTCTGGAAACCGAAACGCTTTGCCACTTCAACAGCTACATTTTCTCAAGAAGAGGCAGAAAATTTTGATTTTAGATCCCTTATTTGGCTTGTGTTTTTGGGAATCTTGTGTTATTTCCTATCAGAGTTACTATCAGAATATTTCCCTCAAGTACCCTCAATTATCACGCTTTCAACCTTTGGGATACTTCTTGCCCAAACACCTTTTGTGTCAAAATTAAAAGGAAGTCATTCACTAGGCCTTTACCTAGTCTATATCTTTCTGGCTGTTATTGGTGCTTATTGCGAATTAAGTGCTGTGGCCGAATTGCAAGATGTTGGATTTACCCTTTTTCTATTTGCTAGCTTAATCGTGATTTTTCACGGAATCATCACCATCTTCTTGGGTGGTTTAATTTATCGTGATTGGGAAATGATAGCCATTGCAAGTCAAGCCAACATTGGCGGTGGCACTACTGCGATTGCTTTAGCCGAAACTTTTGGTCGAAAAGAATTAATGCTTCCGGCAATTTTAATAGGCTCACTGGGGACTGCATTAGGTACCTATTTGGGCTTTCTTGTCATTGCATTTCTATAAACGTCTTATCTGCACTTCTTAAATAGAGATGGTGAATACTATTAACTTGTATTAATTCCATACATTAGGTACTTACCATACATCATTTGAAATGAACAAACATCTACCATTTAGTTCGATAAAATTTATTCTTGGTGCTTTTATCACTTCCATAATTTTCTCCTGTCAATCAAAACCTAAAAACGATTCCCTTGAGCAGACAACCCAACCATGGCACTTTCCTTATTTTAAAAAAGTAGATAGTCTCAACCCTATTTTAAGCCCTTCGTCCGAATTAACTTTTACCGATCCAATTACCGGAACTATAAAAAAATGGGAGGAGCGCAATGTGCTTAATCCAACGGCTGTGGTTCGGAACGATTCAGTATTTATGCTTTATAGAGCACAAGACTCTTTGGGCACCTCAAGAATTGGTTTGGCGGTAAGTACCGACGGCTTGCATTTCATAAAAATGCCATCTCCTGTGTTCTTTCCAGATTTGGATGCAATGAAAGTATTCGAATGGAACTACCAAAAAAATGATATCGATGCAACGCTTGCCGAAGCTTGTAATTCATGTTACTTCGATGGTGTTGAAGATCCTAGGATCATAGAAAATGAAGATGGTGTTTATTTTATGACCTATACTTCCTATGACGGGCGAACAGCTCGTTTAAGCATAGCCTCGTCGAAAGACCTTATTCATTGGAATAAACACGGATTGGTCCTGGCCGATGATAAGTACAAAGAAACATGGTCTAAAGCCGGCGCCATTGTTGGTGGTTTGCAAGGAAATCGCATTGTGGCGCGAAAGATCGATGGCTATTATTGGATGTATTTTGGAGACACGAGTCTTTCCATGGCTTTTTCCAAGGATCTTATCCATTGGAACATTGCTATAAATGAAGAGTCTAAAAAGCCGATAACCGTTTTGCATCCACGGATGGGGTTGTTCGATAGTCGACTGGTTGAACCGGGCCCCTATGCCCTTTTAAAAGAGGAAGGTATCTTGTTAATATACAACGCCAGTAATGCGGCAAATTTCAACGACCCAAACCTTCCTAAGTTTACCTATGCAGCAGGTCAGGCCTTGTTCGATAAAAATCGTCCCTACCGGCTTATCGATCGTACCGATGGTTATTTTATATATCCCGACAAAGACTATGAAAAAGTTGGGGAGGTAAATGAAGTTTGCTTTGTGGAAGGCCTAGTCTATTTTAAAGAGCAATGGTTCTTGTATTACGGTACCGCCGATTCCAAAATTGCCGTAGCGGTCTACAAACCGGAATAAATACTATCTTCGTTTTATCACTTTTCAAAAGAATCCTTCTTTTATGAAAAAATTAAAATTTCC
>JAHEMY010000001.1 GCA_024643425.1 Flavobacteriaceae bacterium | reverse complement strand
AAGTGTGGTGCGCCCCATTGAAGTGATCGAAGGTCATCTTATGGTAGGTATGAATGTGGTGGGGGATCTTTTCGGAAGTGGTAAAATGTTCCTACCACAAGTAGTAAAAAGCGCCCGTGTGATGAAAAAAGCGGTGGCCTATTTGCTGCCTTTTATTGAAGCGGAAAAAGACCATGTCTCATCTTCCAACGGAAAAATTTTAATGGCAACGGTAAAAGGGGATGTTCATGACATTGGAAAGAATATCGTCTCGGTAGTATTGGCCTGTAATAATTATGAGATCATCGACCTTGGAGTGATGGTTCCACCGGAGAAGATTATTCGCGTAGCTAAAGAGGAACAGGTCGATATCATTGGGTTGAGCGGTTTAATCACGCCTTCGTTGGATGAAATGGTTTTTCTGGCCAAAGAAATGCAACGACAAAATTTCAAAGTTCCTTTGCTTATTGGTGGAGCAACGACCAGTAAGGCGCACACCGCAGTAAAAATAGATCCTGAATACGAGCAAACCGTGGTTCATGTTAATGATGCTTCAAGAGCCGTAACGGTGGTGGGAGACCTACTTCAGAAAGAACGAAAAGAACAATATAAAATTCAACTTAAAGCCGATTATAAAAACTTTCGAGAAGGGTTTTTAAAGCGGCAACGAATTAAAGAATACCTCACCATCGAGGAGGCAAGAGCCAATAAGTTTCAAATTGATTGGAAGGCATCGGAAATTATCAAACCAAAGCAGCTTGGAGTAAAGGTAATCGACGACCTTGATTTAAATGAACTCGTCGACTATATTGATTGGACGCCCTTCTTCAGAAGCTGGGACTTGCATGGCCGATTTCCGGAAATTTTAAAAGATGCCCTTGTCGGGACGCAGGCAACCGATTTATTTCAGGACGCGCAAACGATGTTGAAGTCGATTATTTCTGAAAAGCAATTGCGCGCCAAGGCAGTTTTTGGATTGTTTGAGGCAAATCAAATAGCCGAAGACGATATTGAGGTGCTTCATGATCATTCGACTCATATTTTCAGAACCCTTCGTCAGCAGTCTAAAAAAGCGGAAGACAGACCAAACTTAGCATTGGCCGACTTTATTGTACCAAAATCTAAGGGAATAAAAGATTACATAGGTTGTTTTTGTGTTTCAACAGGTTTTGGAACCCAAGAACTCGCGGCTAAATATGAAGCAGCATTGGATGATTACTCCTCCATCATGATCAAAGCCTTGGCCGATCGACTTGCTGAAGCCTTTGCAGAATATTTGCACGCAAGAATCAGAAAAGATTTTTGGGGGTATGCCCAGGACGAGAAATTGGACAATCAACAACTTATTGAAGAGCAATACAAAGGCATTCGCCCTGCACCGGGCTATCCTGCATGTCCCGATCATTTGGAGAAAAAGACCATTTGGAAGTTGCTTAATGTCGAAGAACAAATTGGAGTAACTCTTACCGAAAGTTTGGCGATGTGGCCTGCGGCATCAGTCTCCGGCTATTATTTTGGGCATCCAAAGGCACGCTATTTCGGTTTAGGAAAAATAAAAATGGATCAAGTGGCCGATTATGCGGCCAGAAAAAATTGTACAATCGAAGAAGCCCAAAAATGGCTTCAACCTAATATTGACGAATGAAAGTAACAGAACATATTACCAATGCGAATGGAAAAACGCAGTTCACCTTCGAAATTCTTCCACCCCTGAAAGGACAAACCATTCAATCTATTTTTGACAGCATAGATCCCTTAATGGAATTTCAGCCTCCTTTCATAGATGTGACGTATCATCGTGAGGAATATGTATATAAAGAACTACAAGGCGGACTTTTACAAAAACAAGTGGTTCGTAAACGCCCCGGAACGGTTGGGATTTGTGCCGCCATTCAGAATAAATACGACGTCGATGCCATTCCTCATATCTTGTGTGGAGGATTCACCAAAGAAGATACAGAGAACTTTCTTATCGACTTAGGGTTTTTAGGAATTGACAATGTAATGGCCTTGCGAGGTGACGCGGTAAAAAGCGAAACCTATTTTTCGCCGGATAAAGAAGGACATAGCTACGCCAATGAACTTGTGTCGCAAATTGCAAACTTGAATAAAGGGAAGTACCTGGAAGAAGAACTTCAAAATACCGCTCCTACCGATTTTTGCATTGGTGTGGCGGGATATCCTGAAAAACACATGGAAGCGCCCAGTATGGATAGTGATATTCATTTTTTGAAAAAGAAAATTGCCAATGGAGCTACCTATGTGGTCACTCAAATGTTCTTCGACAATAAGGCATATTTCAATTTTGTTGAGAAGTGCAGAAAAGAGGGAATTACAGTGCCTATTATTCCCGGTCTAAAACCATTGGTAACCAAAAAACAACTCAATTTAATTCCGCATCGATTCAATATCGATCTCCCGGATGAACTTATTATGGAAGTTGTAAAATGTAAGGATAATGAGGCCGTGCGGAAGGTTGGTATCGAATGGTGTTTAAAGCAAAGTAAGGAATTGATTGCAAAGGGAGTCCCTGTATTGCATTACTATTCTATGGGTAAAAGTGATAACATTAAGTCCATCGCTTCTCAAATTTTCTAAAAAGTAGTTGAAAAAGCGGGAGAATCGGTCTATAAATTTGTTTCTATCGAACTCCTTTTCTGTTTGGAGAACAATTTTCCATCTACCAAATATTGTTTGAAGATTAATGTATCTTTGCACCCTTAAAATTGCTATGAAGTCTCCAATACTCCTACTTTTTACGGGTTTGATATTTCAAATGGCCTTTAGTCAGAAAAAAGAACTAAAGCCCGTTTCCTTGGAATTGGATTATTATTATGGGAGTATCCTTGAACATAATGCCGATATAGCGCATTTAATAACGGGACATCCTACTGGTTTTGTCTTCAGCTACAACCGAAAGACCTATGGTTGGAACGAATGGGAGAGTCGATATAATTATCCGGATTGGGGATTTACAGTGGCCTATCAAGATCTTAAAAACCAGTATTTAGGAACAAACCTAGGTATTTACGGGCATTACAATTTTTACTTTTTACAACGAATGATTAGCCTGAGTGTAGGACAGGGAGTAGCATTCGCGAGCAATCCCTACGATCCTGAAACGAATTTCCAGAACAACGCCTACGGAAGTAAGTTGTTAAGCTCTACACATTTACGATTGAATTTTGTAAAGGAGTATATTGTTGGCGGACTAGGGGCTCATGCAGGATTAGGGGTGATTCATTATTCAAATGCAAACCTCAAGGCTCCAAACAACAGTACGAATACTTTATACTTTAGTGCAGGATTGAGTTATCAATTCGATAAGGAGAACTTTCCGGTTCGAATTTCACACGGAAGTTGGCCCAGTAAATACTATGCAGAACGAATACATTATAATGCTGTTTTTCGAACGGGAGTCAATGAAGCCGATGTGAATGGTCTTGGGCAATCGCCTTTTTATGTGTTTTCATTTTATGCCGATAAACGAATTAATTATAAGAGTAGTTTTCAATTGGGAGTCGATTTCTTTTTCTCCGATTTCTTGATCTATTTAATACGATACCGAGAAGTAGCCTTTCCGGGAGAAGGTATCGAGCCCGGACTGGATTATCGAAGGGTGGGGGTTTTTATTGGTCATGAATTGCGATTTAACAGAACCGCATTTGTATCGCAATTGGGAAGATATGTATATTGGCCCTACGAATTTGAAAATCAGATATACAACCGACTAGGGTTTAAGCGATATTTTTTAAACGACAAACTATTTGCGATAGTATCTTTAAAGGCCCATTGGGCAAAGGCAGAAGCTGTTGAATTTGGCGTTGGTGTAAGATTGTAAAGATGAAAAAAATTATAGTAATACTTGTTGGAATCACCATGATGAGTGGTTGTAATTCAGAGAATGCATGGGATTGTTTCCAAAGTTCCGGTGAACTGGTACAACAAGAATTCGAATTGAATCAATTTAAAAAGATCATCGTTTGGAATCGAGTACAGTTATTTGTGAGTTATGGTTACGAACAAAAAGTGGTGATCGAATCCGGTGAAAATTTATTTAATGAGGTGCTTGTTCGTGTAGAAGATAGCATCTTAAAAGTAAGTGATCGAAATAGCTGTAACTATAACAGGGATTACGGAATCACTAAAGTTTTTGTAACTACAAATGTAGATTCACTAGAAATTCGAAATAGTTCGGGACTTCCTGTAGTTGGGCAAGGTCAGATCAACTTTAAAAAACTAACCTTGGTTTCAGAAGATCGCGAGCAGGAAGGAGAATTTCATATTGATGGTGATTTTATTTTTGATGATTTAAATGTGACGCAACTTGAAATTCTGGCAAACGGACTTTCGAAATTTTACTTAAAAGGGAAAACAAATTCTGCCAACTTTGGATTATTTGATGGCGATGCTAGAATTGAAGCCGCCGAGCTAGAAATAAATTACCTAAACCTTTTCCATCGAAGCACCAATAAAATGATTGTGAATCCTATCAATCTTATTCAAGGAAAAATTGTTGGATTAGGGGATGTGATTTCGGTAAATCATCCTCCTCAGGTAAACGTAGAAGAACTCTTCACAGGGAAACTTATTTTTCAGTAGTAAGTTCGGTAAAAAGCTTTTCTAAGGTTGTATTCTTTTGATGTAGTTGAAGAATTTTCAGCCCATTGTCGTGTGCAAAATCAAAAACTTTGGCACGCATATCTTCCTTAGTTTCGAAATGTAAATTATAAATAAAGCCTTGTAAATTCTCAATTTTTTTCACAAAATCAATTTGTTGCAAAGCGACTTCCTCCACCCGATAGTCGAATTCTACTTCAATAATCTGACTTTGATTTTGAGCGAGGTTTTTTAAAGATTCATCCAGAACGATGCGACCGTGCTTTATTATAATGACTCGATCGCACAGTGCTTCCACCTCTTGCATAATGTGGGTTGAGAGCAAGACAGTTTTTTCTTTCCCAACTTTTTTAATCAACGATCGTATTTCAATGAGCTGATTAGGATCTAATCCCGTGGTAGGTTCATCAAGAATTAACACTTGTGGGTCGTGAAGTAAAGCATTCGCTAAACCTACTCTTTGTCGGTACCCCTTGGAAAGTTGTTGTATTTTCTTGTGCGCCTCCGGACCTAAACCTGTTTGCTCAATGATGGCTTCTATTTTTGCAGAAGCTACGCCGTAAACATTTGCATTAAAAGCTAGGTATTCACGCACATACATATCTAAGTACAGTGGGTTGTGTTCCGGGAGGTATCCAATGCTTTTTTGTACTTCTTCAGCATCCGCGTCAATGGAAAAGCCATTCACTTTCGCTGTCCCATTGTTAGGTGTGATGTAAGTGGTTAGGATTTTCATGAGGGTCGATTTACCTGCTCCGTTGGGACCCAGAAAACCCACAATCTCTCCTGGTTTTAATGAAAATGAAACATCGGCTAAGGCTTGCTGAGCACCGTAGGATTTGGAAATATGACTAACTTCGATCGACATAGTTTGAAAATGTAAAGCTACACAATTAAAAAAACGCAAAAAAGATTTTGTTGTTATAAAGTATTGTGTACATTAGCATTCATAATCAAGCAAATGAACACATTTTTTACTTATTTCAACTTTTGGTTTTACTTTTTTGGAAAGTACCGGGTTGTATTGTAATTAATGTTAATTATAAGAAATAGAAACCCGGATCAATCATCCGGGTTTTTTTATGGATGTTTTAAAAGAAGAAAATATGAAAATTGCAATTCAGGGTATTGAAGGTTCTTTCCACGATGAAGCCGTTCAAAAATTATTTCCGGGACAATCTGTCGATCTAGTGATGTGTGATTCCTTTGATGGAGTCACCGAAAGTGTTCGAAAAGGCAAAGCCGATTTTGGTGTTTTAGCGATTGAAAACACAATTGCCGGTTCAATTTTACCCAACTATAATTTGGTGGATGTAGGTGATTTTGAAATTATCGATGAGGTTTTTCTCAACATTCAAATGTATTTAATGGCTCTTGAATCAGAATCGATTATTGATATTTTTGAAGTGCATTCACATCCTGTGGCTTTATTGCAATGTCGGGACTATCTGCGAAAATTTCCACCTCAATTTAAGATCATTGAAGGGAAAGATACCGCCAGTGAAGCAAAGAGAATTAAAGAAAACAATTTGCAAGGAGTGGCTGCTATTGCAGGGAAACAGGTTGCCGAGCGATATGGATTGAAAATTCTCGACAGCAACATTCAGGATATGAAGGAGAATCAAACCCGATTTGTATTGCTTGGGAAACGAGGAACTACCTTTAACAAGAAAACAGCAAACAAAGCCACCCTTAAGTTTCAATTGGGACATGAAGTAGGCACGCTTAGTAGGGCCTTGCAGATAATGGCTGAACATGAAATCAATTTAACTAAAATTCAGTCATTGCCCGTTCCGGAAACACCTTGGCGATATGCTTTTTTTATGGATGTCACCTACACACAACCCGATCATTTTATGAATGCAATTGAGGTCTTAGAGCCTGTTGTGAAGAATTTCAAAGTATTAGGAACCTATGCCCAAAATAGAGAAAACGTTCCTAGTGAATTAACCAATGTACTTGAAAATGGAGAATAAAAAGGAATTGAGAAACTGGTTGGATAAGATGAATTTATCCCACCCCTTAGTGATTGCAGGCCCGTGCAGTGCCGAAACCGAAGAACAAGTACTCACCATTGCGCATGCCTTAAAAGAAACAGACGCTACGGTTTTTCGGGCTGGAATATGGAAGCCTAGAACCCGACCCGGTAATTTTGAAGGGGTTGGAGCTCTGGGGCTAAAATGGTTGCAAAGGGCCAAAGAAGAAACCGGATTACTTACCACTACCGAGGTGGCAAATGCCCATCATGTAGATCTAGCCTTAAAACACGATGTGGATATTTTATGGATTGGTGCTCGTACCACGGTATCACCCTTTATTATTCAGGAAATTGCCGATGCGCTAAAAGGAACAGACAAGATATGTTTAATTAAGAACCCCGTAAATCCCGATTTGTCCTTATGGCTGGGCGCGGTAGAGCGTTTTTATAAATCGGACATTCCAAATTTGGGAGTGATTCACAGAGGATTTTCTACCTATGAAAAAACCCGATATAGAAACAATCCGGAATGGCAAATTGCGATCGATTTACAGAATCGTTTCCCGGACTTACCACTCATATTAGATCCTTCTCACATTGCAGGAAGAAGGGATATTATTTTCGAATTGTGCCAAACGGCACTCGATCTCAATTACGATGGGATGATGGTTGAAACGCATCACGATCCTGACAATGCTTGGAGCGATGCGAGTCAGCAAATTACGCCGGAAACCCTGCGTCAAATGACTGTCGATTTGCGCATCAGAAAAGAAGAAGGAGATGCTGTTGAATTTAAAAATAAGTTAGCCACGATGCGAACCCAGATAGATGTGATCGACCATCAATTAATCGAAATGCTTGGGAAGCGAATGAAAATAGCCGATGCGATAGGGAAATTAAAATTGGATAATAATGTTGCCATTTTACAATCTAAGCGTTGGAATGAAATTTTAGGCCGCATGATATTAGAAGGAGAAGAGCACCAACTTAGTGAGGAGTTTATTCTAAGAATTTACAAAGCCATTCACCAAGAATCTATTAACCATCAAAAGAAAGTAAATAACTTAAAAGAAGAAAGCCTGCATTAGCAGGCTTTCGATTTAATTTTTTAATTTTTTGAAGATGTAACGGGTTACGTAAATTCCGTTGTCATCTCCCCTGCCACCATAACTTTCGACTCCACTATTTACAAAACTTAATTCCCAACCTTGTTCAGACATTTCATTAAGCTTGGAAGCGACTACGGCATCATTGGCTACAATATTCTGAAATCGAATCCCGCCGAGATTAAAAAAGTTGAGCAGTTTAGTTTCGTCAAATTCTTTCACCCTGATGTCACTACGCTCTGATTTATTTCGAGAGTTGTCCTCTTCTGTTTGGGTTGAAGTAAATTCTTTATAATCCCTTGCGGCGTTGGAGGTAATCATTCTTGATCGTCCTAATCCATTGGGAATAATCGATTCGATTACAGTGACAATTTGAAATTCGTAGGCTTGCGCCTTGCCCTCTTGAAAACAAATTAAAGCAAGCAAACCTAAAAGGATTAAATTTTTCATAGTTAAATTGAATTTAAATTCGTGTATCATTCAAATATAAAATTAAACCCCGAACTTTGTTGAAAATTTGAGAAATTAGGGCCGATGAAAGGCGTTGTTTATAAATCTACCGGAAGTTGGTATACCGTTAAGGCATTAAATGGAACTTTCTTTGAATGTCGAATTAAAGGAAAATTTCGAATTGAAGGAATTAAAAGTACCAATCCGATTGCCGTTGGAGACCATGTTGTTTTTGAAGTTGAGACCAAAGGAGATGAGACAATTGGCGTAATTCACGAAATTGAACCGAGGGAAAATTACATCATTCGAAAATCGGTCAACCTCTCCAAACAAACGCATATTATTGCTTCAAACATTGATATTGCTTTTCTTATTATTACGCTAAATAACCCTCCCACATTCACCACTTTCATTGATCGATTTCTTGTTACAGCAGAGGCTTACCACATAAAAGCAGTGCTTCTTTTTAATAAAATTGATACTTACTCTGAGGACGAATTACTGGAAGTGAAGTATTTGGCGGCCCTATATCGTTCAATTGGTTATGAATGTATTGGAATTTCAGCAAAGACAGGGAAAAACATTGAAAAAGTAAAGCAGTTAATGACGCACAAAGTTTCCATGTTTTCGGGGCATAGCGGTGTAGGGAAGTCGACCTTAATCAATACTTTAGAACCGGGTCTTAACTTGAAGACTTCAGAAATTTCCAGTCAGCACGCACAAGGTCAGCACACGACGACCTTTGCAGAAATGTACGACCTTTCCTTTGATGCAAAAATTATCGATACCCCGGGTATAAAAGGCTTTGGGGTAGTGGAAATGGAAAAAGAGGAGTTGGGAGATTATTTTCCAGAGTTTTTCGAGTTAAAAGAACATTGTAAATTTCATAATTGTTTGCACCTGCAAGAACCAAAATGTGCTGTAAAAGCGGCTTTGGAGCATGAAGAAATTGCTTGGTCACGCTACAAAAGTTACCTTCAAATTTTAGAAGGTGAAGAAGAACACTATCGAAAAGATATCTATACCAACGAATGAGGGTTGTAATACAGAGAGTTAAGGAAGCATCGGTTACTGTTGACGCCAAAACCATTTCAGAAATACAGGAAGGATTTCTTATATTGCTAGGTATTGAAACAGACGATACCGAAGAAGACATTTTTTGGTTGAGCAAAAAGATTGTTCAACTTAGGGTGTTTTCAGATGATAACGGAGCAATGAATCAATCGTTAATGGACGTAAATGGATCCCTGCTGGTGGTGAGTCAGTTTACCCTTCACGCTAGCACCAAAAAAGGGAATCGACCTTCCTTTATAAAGGCAGCCAGACCGGAACAAGCAATTCCATTGTATGAACGATTTATTTCTCAATTGGAAACCGATGGTGGTTGCAATGTTGCCACCGGACAGTTTGGTGCGATGATGGAAATCTCCTTAATTAATGATGGGCCTGTGACCATTATCATAGATAGTAAAAATCGAGAATAAAGAATTGTAATAACTAACGTTTAGTAAAATGGATCTTCAGAACGCACAAAAAATAGTAGACGATTGGATCAATGAGCACGGTGTGCGTTATTTTAACGAGCTCACCAACATGGCTCAACTTACAGAAGAAGTTGGCGAGGTAGCTCGCATCATTGCAAGACGCTACGGGGAGCAGAGTGAGAAAGAAAGTGATAAAGACAAAGATTTAGGCGAAGAATTGGCCGATGTGGTTTTTGTGGTACTCTGTTTAGCAAACCAAACAGGAATCGATCTTCAAAAAGCCTTTGACGCAAAAATGGACAAAAAAACAAAGCGTGATCATACGCGCCATCATGAAAATAAAAAGCTAAAATAAGATGTT
The DNA here is from genome assembly GCA_024643425.1 of Flavobacteriaceae bacterium. GTDB lineage: Bacteria > Bacteroidota > Bacteroidia > Flavobacteriales > Flavobacteriaceae > JAHEMY01. The sequence goes on along the minus strand of JAHEMY010000001.1, from coordinate 75,416 downwards.
CAAAAGAATTGTTTCATATCCGGGATTTTGGAAATCGGTTGCTTCCATTGCGGTTGCTTTTGCTATTCTGTACACCCTTTTTAAGTGGTTGTTAGAAGGATATAGTTTTGCGTTTATAAACCGAATAGAAATTTATATCTTAGGGGTGCTGGGCGCAGGTTTTGTCTATGCCTTTCTCGTTACCTACGGTAAGTTTTGGAAACGCCTTAAGGACAAGAATCACTAGAAATGAAGGTAGCTCTTTCATACAATTCTTCAGAAAAGGAAATTCACGCACTACAAATTACCGGCTCTAAAAGTGAGACGAATCGACTGCTCATTTTACAAGCTTTATTTCCGGATATAGAAATTGAAAATCTTTCAGAAAGCGACGATTCAGCAGTCTTAAAAAAGGCATTGAATTCTCATGAAAACATAATCGACATTCATCACGCGGGAACGGCTATGCGTTTTTTAACTGCATATTTTTCAATACAACAGAGAAGGGAAGTACTGTTAACGGGAAGTGAGCGCATGCAACAACGCCCTATTGGTGTATTGGTCGATGCATTGCGTAATTTGGGTGCAGACATAGAATACTTGGGAACTGAAGGCTACCCGCCTTTGAAAATAACGGGCAGTAGCTTGACAAAGCAGGAAGTTTCAATACAAGCTAATACTAGCAGTCAATACATTTCGGCCCTTATGTTAATGGCACCCGCATTGCCAAGCGGACTAACTATTTCATTACTTGGGGAAGTTACTTCACTCCCTTATATCGAAATGACCTTGTCTTTGTTGAAACAGATTGGTGTTGAAGGGAATTACTCGAATTCGAAAATCAAAATTTTACCGAAACATTCAGTTCAAAAACAGCGTATTACAGTTGAATCAGATTGGAGTTCGGCTTCCTACTTTTTTAGTATGGTGGCCCTTTCAGAAGATTTGGAAATTACATTGAGGAGTTATAAAAAGGAGAGTCTACAAGGGGATGCAGCTTTGGAATCTTTGTACAAGAATTTTGGGGTTCAAACCGAATTTTTAAAGGACTCACATGCGATTTCTCTAAAAAAGGATAAATCATGGGTGGCGATGAAAAGTATTGAAATGGATTTGGTAAAAACTCCGGACATTGCCCAAACCATTGCTGTCACGTGTTTTGGCCTAGGGATGGGATGTACTTTAATGGGCTTGCATACATTAAAAATTAAGGAAACCGATCGTCTAGAAGCCCTGAAAAATGAACTAGAGAAACTGGGGGCGGCGGTGCATATAACCGAAAATTCGTTGACCTTGGAAGCATCAAATCATATAAATTCCGGTGTTGAAATTAAAACCTATCACGACCATCGAATGGCTTTAGCCTTTGCTCCATTAGCTTTAAAAACCAATCTAACGATCCTGGATGCCGATGTGGTTTCAAAATCCTATCCTACCTATTGGGAAGATCTCCAAACACTAGGGTTTTCGGTAATTACCAAATAATTAATACGTATTTACTTGACAACCCCCCTCTTCAGGTTGTATATTTGCCCCTTCAATTTTTAAAGCCACATGTATGGGAATGAAATTATCCAATTTTAGCTTCAATTTGCCACAGGAGCTTCTTGCTGAGTACCCGGCACCTAATAGAGACGATGCTCGATTAATGGTTCTTAACCGAAAGGAACAAACCATTGAACACAAAATGTTCAAGGATTTGATCGATTATTTTCAAGAGGATGATGTGTTGGTTTTAAACAATACAAAGGTATTTCCTGCAAGACTTTTTGGAAACAAAGAGAAAACCGGTGCACGCATTGAAGTATTCTTGTTGAGAGAGCTTAATTCAGAAACACGTCTTTGGGATGTGTTGGTGGATCCTGCAAGAAAAATTAGAATTGGAAATAAACTGTACTTCGGAGATGATGAATCTTTGGTGGCAGAAGTAATCGATAATACTACTTCCCGAGGAAGAACCTTACGATTTTTATTTGATGGCTCTTATGAAGAGTTTCGAAATAAATTAACGGAACTAGGTGAAACACCACTTCCAAAATACATCAAACGAGAGGTAGAACCTGAAGATGCGGAACGTTACCAGACTATTTATGCTAAAAATGAAGGAGCAGTTGCTGCCCCCACAGCGGGCTTGCATTTTTCCAAGCACTTGCTAAAACGACTTGAAATTAAAGGAATTAATTTTGCAGAAGTGACACTTCATGTGGGTCTAGGGACCTTCAGTCCTGTTGAGGTTGAAGATTTGTCTAAACACAAAATGGATTCTGAAGAAATTATTATTAATAAAAATGCAGTTGAAACTATTAATACAGGAATCCAAAGAAAGAAACGTGTTTGTGCCGTAGGAACTACGGTAATGCGTGCTTTGGAAAGTTCAGTTTCTTCAAATGCAACTTTGAACGATTATTCAGGATGGACCAATAAATTTATTTTCCCTCCTTACGATTTTAGCATTGCCAACAGTATGGTGACTAATTTCCACACCCCGAAATCAACATTGTTGATGATGGTGTCGGCATTTGCGGGTCACGAATTTATTAAAAAGGCCTATGCGGAAGCCATCAAGGAACGATATAGATTTTACACCTATGGTGACGCGATGTTGATCATCTAAGCAAAGTAAACAATCACTTAAAATCCCGTGTTCTTCAACATGGGATTTTTTTTATTAGTCCCTTGAATTTCAAAAGAAAAGGCTATATTTATGTTCCTTATTGACAATATATAATCGTTACGCATGCGCTTACGCCTGCTTTTTAGTCTTTTTGTTTTTTCTGTGGTAAGTTTGAATGCTCAATATACCACAGACAAACCTATTGGTTGGACCCTGGAGTTGCAAGATGTGACCCCACTTTCTTTGCCGCCAATTGACCTTTCTCAAATAATAGCAGAGGATGCACTCAATGATCGCGATAAGTCGAAACCATGGCGATTTGGAATAGAACGGCCAATTGCTCTGGATTTTAATGAGGATGGATCTTGGATCGAACTTAATAACGGAGCTAAATTGTGGCGAATTGCCATAAAATCTCCGGAGGCAGTCAACTTAGGAGTTAATTTCAACCAATTTAAACTTCCTGAAGGAGCTCGCCTGCAGTTGTATAACCTGGATCGATCCGATTATTCGAAAGTATATACCAGCGATCATAACCGAAATTCCGATCAAATGGGCTCATGGTTTATTTCCGGTGATGTGGTGATTGTAGAATATTATCAACCGCAGGGTATTGTTACTCCCGCCTTGTTAAAAATCCGAAACATTATCCATGGATATCGAATTGGCAATGAATCAGATATTCTTGGTGATGAAGAGAATCGTGGATTGGGAGATTCTGGTGATTGTAATTACGATGTAAATTGTTCTGTTGGTAGTGATTTTGAATCATTGAAAAATAAATTAAAGAAATCCATTGCACTTTTGAATTTAGGAAATGGGTATTTGTGTTCAGCGGTATTAGTGAATAATGCATTGCAGGATAAGAAACCGCTGCTGCTTACCGGGAATCATTGTCTTCAAAATTCCAACCCTGGATTGTGGTCTGTTCGTTTCAATTGGGTAAGTCCTAGTCCTGTTTGTGGAACTGAAGATGAAAGTGCCGATTTACAAACAAATTTTACCATGAGTGGTGCAGAGTTGCTAGCTCATAATGCACATTCAGATTTTGCTTTGGTCGAGTTATACAATAAAATACCTTCCTCTTGGGATGTGTCCTTTGCCGGTTGGGATAATTCTGATAATGATCCCGAATTTCAGGTTGGCATGCATCACCCAAGTGGTGATATTATGAAAATATGTCGTGACGACGATCCGGCAATGAAAGATAACGCCAATGGAACGGAAGTTTGGTTAATTAAAGGCCAGTCCGTTGGAAATGGTAATGGTTGGGACATTGGAACTACCGAAAGCGGTTCATCAGGCTCTCCATTGTTTAATGAAAATGGAAGTATCATAGGTCAGCTGTATGCAGGGCTCTCCTATTGTAACGGCGTTGAAAATAATCAGGAATATGATATTTATGGACGATTTGCTGTTTCATGGGATTACGGTGCTACATCCGAAACTCGTTTAAAAGATTGGCTGGACCCTACCAATATGGGCTTGTCAACAGTTCCAACCCTTGAAAATTCTTTGAACATTGGCGATTTTGAATTGGAAGGACAATTAGCCGTTTTTCCGAATCCGGCTACTTCTTATATTACAGTGATGAATACCCAATACCCTGATTTAAGGTATGAGTTTTATAACCTGGTAGGTCAAAAACTATCCAATGGTTCTATGGCAAGTTCTCAAAACATCTTCAATGTTGAACAATATGCCAACGGGATTTATTTTCTTCATTTAATCGATGGTGATACCGACAACACCATTACCAAAAAAATTATCATTCAGCGGTAGGTTGTCTTTCACAATCCATTTCCTCAAGCGGGTGTTTACTTAATTATTGTACTTTTGTGGCGAATGAAAGAGGCTAAAAAAGACATCCGAGCTTTGTCTAAAGAAGAGATTCGAAATTTCTTTGTCGAAATGGGGGATCAATCTTTTAGAGGGAATCAAGTGTACGAATGGTTGTGGGCCAAAGGAGCCCATAATTTCGATGCAATGACGAACCTTTCCTTGGAAACAAGAGCTCTGCTAGAGGACCATTTCACCATCAATCATATTCAAGTCGATTCGTTGCAAAAAAGTAGCGATGGCACCATTAAAAATGCTGTGCGCTTGCATGACGGTTTAATTGTCGAATCTGTGCTTATTCCTGCAAAAAATCGAACCACCGCTTGTGTATCATCTCAAGTAGGTTGTAGCTTGGATTGCAAATTTTGTGCAACGGCAAGGCTAAAGCGAATGAGAAATTTGAATCCTGATGAAATTTACGATCAAGTCGTGGCAATTCATCGGGAAAGTATGTTGTATCATAACCGTCCCTTATCCAATATTGTATTTATGGGAATGGGGGAACCCCTCATGAATTACAAAAACGTAATTGCTTCTATCGATAAAATTACAGGAGATGAAGGCATGGGAATGTCGCCAAAACGAATAACCGTTTCTACCTCTGGAGTACCTAAAATGATTAAAAAAATGGCGGACGACCAGGTGAAATTTAAGTTGGCCGTATCCTTACATTCTGCAATTCAAGAAACACGGGAACAGATCATGCCCTTCGCAAAGACATTTACGCTAGATGATTTGAGGGACTCGTTGGAATATTGGTATGCCAAGACCAAAAGTCGTATTACATATGAATATGTGGTTTGGAAGAACATCAATGATAAGGAAGAGGATATTGACGCCCTCATCAAGTTTTGTAAATATGTTCCTTGCAAAGTGAATTTAATTGAATACAACCCTATCGACGACGGAGACTTTCAGCAAGCGGGAGACGATCGCGTACAGCGTTATATAGATCGGCTTGAAGCGTTTAAAATACCGGTTACGGTTAGACGAAGTCGAGGAAAAGATATCGATGCTGCTTGTGGGCAGCTGGCAAATAAACATTAACTAATCAGAGCGGCTTTTTCTACCGCTCTGTTTAAGTTAGATAAGAACACTTTCTAAAGATTGAATATCTTTGAGAATTAATGAAGGTAACCTATCAAATAAAAGCACCTATTGAAGCTGAGATGGAACTTTTTGAAAAGAAGTTCTACCAAGCTATGTCTACCCATGTGGCCCTGCTCAATCGAATCACTCATTATGTGGTGAATCGTAAAGGAAAACAAATGCGCCCCATGTTTGTGTTCCTTATCGCCAAAATGTGTAATGAAGGCCTGGTCAACGAACGTACGTATCGAGGAGCTTCTGTTATCGAATTAATACATACTGCCACGTTAGTGCATGACGATGTAGTAGACGATAGCAATCGGCGACGCGGATTCTTTTCAATTAATGCACTTTGGAAAAATAAAATAGCGGTGCTTGTTGGGGATTACCTATTGTCGAAAGGATTGCTTCTTTCGATAGATAATGACGATTTTGATCTCTTGAAAATTATTTCGGTAGCGGTACGCGAAATGAGTGAAGGCGAATTGCTGCAAATCGAGAAAGCGAGGCGCCTGGACATTACGGAAGCGGTTTATTTTGATATCATTCGACAAAAAACGGCCACCTTGATTGCAGCCTGTTGCGCTATGGGAGCACAGTCGGTAAACGCCTCTAAAGAGGAGGTCGAGCATTTAAGAAAATTTGGAGAGCTCATTGGAATGGCGTTTCAAATAAAAGATGATTTATTCGATTATGGGGATGATGCTATCGGGAAACCTACGGGAATTGATATCAAAGAAAAGAAGATGACGCTACCACTCATCCATGCACTCAATGTCGCAAGTCCAAAAGAAAGAGCTTGGCTGATAAATTCTGTAAAGAATCATAATAAGGACAAGGCTCGGGTGAAACAAGTGATTAGTAAAGTTAAGGAGCTGGGAGGGTTGTCGTATGCCATAGACCGAATGAAGTCTTACCAAGAACAAGCTTTGAGCCTGTTGCAGAAGTACCCGGATTCGCCTTACAAAGCTTCTTTGGAGCTTATGGTCAATTACGTGATTGATCGAAAAAAATAACTTTTCTATCCTTTATATTAAGGTCACAAGAATAAAAGTTAACGAAGGGGATTTTCCTTAAATTAACTTCAAAATATAGTATTTTTACATCCTACCAGTTTTCAATTTGATTTCAAGAACTACCATAGATCAAGTGTTTGACACCGCCCGAGTTGAGGAGGTAATTGGTGATTTTGTGCAACTTAAAAAATCGGGAAGCAACTATAAAGGCTTGAGTCCATTTAGCGATGAACGAACGCCAAGTTTTATGGTTTCTCCTGTGAAGCAGATTTGGAAGGATTTTTCAAGTGGAAAAGGGGGAAATGTCGTGGCCTTCGTTATGGAACACGAACATTTTACTTATCCCGAGGCCATAAAGTATCTCGCCAAGAAATATGGAATTGAAATTGAAGAAACCGAACAATCTCAAGAACAAAAGGAAGAGGCTAACGAACGAGAGAGTTTGTATTTGGTTAATGAATATGCAAATACCTATTTTCAAGAAACACTTCATGAAACAGGACCAGGAAAAGCGATTGGTCTTAGCTACTTCAAAGAGCGCGGATTTTCTAAAGAAACCATAACCAAATTTCAATTAGGATATGCTTTGGATGAATGGGATGCCTTCACCAATAGTGCATTGAAAAATGGATATCAATTAAGTTTTTTAGAAAAAACAGGACTTACCATCGTTAAGGACGATAAAAAATTCGATCGATTTAAAGGAAGGGTGCTTTTTCCAATTCATAGCCTTAGCGGACGTGTTTTGGGATTTGGAGGAAGAATACTTGTCAATGATAAGAAAGCTGCTAAATACTTAAACTCTCCTGAAAGCGAAGTATACCATAAGAGTAAAGTGCTCTATGGGATTTATTTTGCAAAGCAAGCCATTGCCAAGCAAGATAATTGTTATTTGGTGGAAGGGTATACCGATGTGATTCAGCTGCACCAACGAGGAATACAAAATGTAGTTTCATCGTCGGGAACGGCCTTAACAGCAGATCAAATTCGATTGATACATCGGTTAACCAAAAACATCACATTGCTTTTTGATGGAGATGCTGCAGGATTACGTGCTTCCCTTCGTGGTGTGGATTTGATCTTGGAGCAAGGACTAAACGTGAAGATTTGCACCTTCCCGGAAGGTGAAGATCCCGATAGCTTTGCGCGTGAAAACTCTTTGGACGACATCACTCATTATTTGAATGAGAATGCTACTGATTTTATCAATTTTAAGGCGTCCTTACTGGCAAAGGAATCGAAGAACGACCCAGTAAAAAAGGCGGAGACTATTCGAGATATGGTTACCAGCATTTCTAAGATACCGGACCACATCAAACAAGAAGTGTACCTCAAGGAATGTTCAAGAATTATGGACATAAGTGAGGAGGTGCTGTTTAGCACTTTGGCACAGCTGCTCCAAAAAGAACGTCGCGATGCCTCCAAAAAAACCAAATCGGATGATAATACGCTTCGCGTGGTTGAACCTAAAACCACTCAGCATATTGAAAAAGTCGATTTACAGGAAAGTCTGGAGCGAAAGATCATCGAATTGTTGTTGTTGTATGGTGAAATGGAGGAAGATTTTGACGATTTAATGATGGAATCCGAAACTACAGGTGAAGTAGTTCACCGTCAGGAGAAAATTAAATCTAAGGTATTTGAAAAAGTGTTTTTGGATTTACAAGATGATGAAGTAGAGTTTGCAAATCCAATTTTTCAACAGCTCTATTTTGCCATTATAGAAGAATACCAGCGGGCTGAAAGTTTAAAGATGGATCAGTTTGTGAACCAGTTACCTCAAGAATTAGGTTCGGTGGTAACTCATATTATCATGGACGACGAAAAATATCAATTGCACGATTGGCAGCGACGTGAAATTTTCACAAAGAATAAAGAACACGGTGTTTCTAAAGAAGTGATAGATACCATCCTCAATTTGAGGAGATTGCTGGTTGCCAAAAAAATAGGGGAGTTGAGTGGAAAAGTCCAACAGAGTGAGTCTTCAGTAGACTCTGAATTGATGCAAGATATCATGGATTATAATACGCTTCGAAAGATGCTTTCCGAGCGTTTGAATCGGGTAATTTAATTAGCCAAATTGAAACATTCTAGACTGGTTGATTAAGTCGGCCAAGTTGTCGACTTTCAGCTTTTTCAGAAGTCTGGTTTTGTAAGTACTCACTGTTTTTTCGTTAATATCCAAAGCGTTCGCTATATCTTTGTTTCGCTTGCCGCTTGAAAGTAAATTGAGCACTTCAATTTCCCTAGACGATAATTTTTTATAACGACTTATTGCACTTGCCTCACCTACATTTCGACTGGTAAAAGTTGAGGTCAAGTCTTCATTCAAGAAAATACCCCCTTTGGCAATTTGTTTTAAAGCTTTCAAAAAACTCTTCGTTGAAGCAGTTTTCGGCACATAACCTGCCGCACCGGATTTGATAGATCTTAGTGCATAAATTTCCTCGGGATGTTGGGAGAAAATCATGACACGAGTATTTGGGTATTCAGTTTTAATGGTTCTCAGGATGTTGATGCCGTTGAGTTGTGGCATATCGATTTCCATAATTAGAATGTCCGGCTTGTCCTCTTTGAGACTTTTAAATAATTCATCTCCATTATTGGCCTTGCCAACAATTGTATAATCTGCAGACTTTTTAAGCATGCAAGCTATCCCTTTCTTAGTCACAGGATGGTGATCTGCAATAACGATTCTCTTCATTTTAAGGTTGTTTTTACGTAAAAACACTTAAAACAGGGACAGTGAAATAAGTGTGAGGTTTTGTAATATTTATACTACAAAATCAAAACTATAAAAAAGATGAAGAGGGATACTTTTTTTTCGTTTAAGTTCAATAATATTCGACCAATTACGAGTAAATCTATAATGTTGATGGTATTTCACATACAGGTATGGGAATCATTTTGTGCTGATTGGCTCTATTGAGTTTTAAAAAGATTTCAAGAACCACTTTTTCACGCCCAATAAAATCCTGTGGGATTTTACCTTCATCCTTCATTTTCATTGCCCATTCGAGCTCATCGTAACTTGCTCCTATTTGATCTTCATCACTTCGGCTGTCTCCAAAAAGACCATCGGTAGGAGTGGCTTTCATAATGCTGTTGGGAACCTTAACAAATTCTCCAATTTTGTAGACCTCACTTTTCATTAAATCGGCTATCGGACTAAGATCAACGCCACCATCACCATATTTGGTGTAAAAGCCTACACCAAAATCCTCTACTTTGTTTCCCGTTCCAGCCACGAGGTATCGATGCAATCCTGCAAAATAGTATAGCGTAGACATACGAAGTCTTGCTCTTGTATTGGCCAAGCTTAAATCTAAATTTGGGTCTTTTTGTCCTTGAGGGACTTGTTTCTTGAATTCTTCAAATACAGGAGTTAAATCAACCCGTGCATCGGTTACATTTGCAAAACGTTTTTTAAGTTGAGTGATATGTTCTTGGGCTCTGGTTACTTGAGAGGCTGCCTGATGAATGGGCATTTCTACACAAAGGGTCCGCATACCGGTCATGGCGCACAGAGTCGACGTAACAGCCGAATCAATACCGCCGCTTACTCCTACAACAAATCCGTCCATCCCTGCGTTTACAGCATATGTCTTTAGCCAGTCTACAATATATATGGCAACTTTTTCAGTATTCATTTAAAAAGGAATTTATAGAGATTAATGATACCTTTGCAACACAAAAATAGGGAATCAAAATTTAAAAATCGACTGTGAATCGAATAGGAACATTTAGAATAATTTTTGGACTTTGCTCCGTTTTAACAATAGGGTTAGGATGTAACTCGAATACTAATATGGAGAAGGAAATATCAAACCTTCCCATGGATTTTGAAGTGGTGCGATTTGATAAAGAATTTGCTGAGGCCACAGTAGAGGATTTACCAAGATTGAAACAAAAGTTTCCGTTATTTTTTCCTGCGCAATACCCTGATAGTATTTGGATCGGTAAAATTACCGATACCCTGCAAAAAGAGTTGGATCGTGAGGTTTTAAAAACTTTCCCAAACACGGAGGTGCTAAAAGATGATTTGCAAAGGATCTTTCAACATATTTATTATTATTTCCCTGAATTTGAGGCTCCAAAAGTGTACACAACCACTTCGGATGTCGATTACCGAACTAGGGTTATTGCGAACGATAGTTTGCTTATTTTAGAATTGGATACCTACCTGGGAAGTACTCATTATTTCTATGAAGGAATACCGAAATTCTTAGTTAAAAACCTAAGACCGGAGCGCATAGGGCCCGACGTGGCATCCCTATATGCCAAGAAGTATGTCGCACCTCCTTCGGATCGTACTTTACTTAGTTTGATGGTTTATTTTGGGAAGATTTTATATTTAAACGATTTGTGGCTCGTGGGAACCGAGGATGCACATAAAATTGGCTTTACCACCGACGAAATAAACTGGGCTCGGGAAAATGAAATTGAAATCTGGCGCTACTTTATCGAAAATGAATTGCTGTATAATACAAATTCAAAACTTGTTCAACGGTTCATTGATCCCGCGCCATTTTCGAAATTCAATCTTGAAATTGACAATGATTCGCCGGGAATGATTGGCCGATGGTTGGGTTGGCAAATTGTACGTTCCTACATGGAAAATAATGATGTTTCGGTTTTGGAACTAATGACACACAAGGCTGAACATATTTTCAATAATTCACAATATAAACCGCAAAAATAATGGCGTTACATACCTCAAAGATTTCTATTCAAGTTGGATTGGACGAAAATAAAATCCCTGAAAAATTAAACTGGTCGGCTCCGGATGGAGGCGTCAATCAAGAAGAGGCGAAGGCCGTACTCTTATCGGTTTGGGATCATAAAGCAAAAGAAGCTTTGCGAATTGATTTATGGACCAAGGATATGCCTTTGGATGAAATGAAAGTATTTTTTCACCAAACCTTAACGGCAATGACCGAAACTTTTGAACGGGCTACCGGGGACGAAAAAATGAGTGCGACGATGCGCGACTTTTGCGATTATTTTGCTGAAAAATTGGAGTTGAAGAAGTCTTAGTTAAAGGGCAATCCTTGTTGCTCTTTCATTTCTTGGTTAATTTGATCAATGTAATCCAATAGTTCTTCACGACCGGCGTTATTGCTTGACGACGTGATAAAATGCATGGGCATTTCTTCCCAAGTCTCTAGCATTTTTGCAGCGTAAATTTCTAGATTTCTTTTAAGGGCATTTGGCTTTAGTTTGTCGGCTTTTGTAAATACAATACTAAAGGGAATTTGTTGCTCTCCAAGCCATTCCATGAACTCCAAATCAATGGGCTGAGGTTCGTGCCTCGAATCAATGAGAACAAAGCCTAAAACAAGCTGCTTTCTCTTTTCAAAATAGGCGGTAATAAATTTCTGGAATGTCTTCTTGCTTTGTTTTGACACCCGTGCATAGCCATATCCGGGTAAGTCGACCAAAAACCAATTTTTATTAATTAGAAAATGGTTAATGAGTTGCGTTTTTCCAGGCCTTCCACTGGTTTTTGCCAAACTTTTGCGCTGCATAAGCATGTTGATCAAAGAAGATTTCCCAACGTTGGAACGGCCAATAAATGCGTATTCAGGGAGTGGTTGATTCGGACACTGTGCTACATCGCTGTTGCTCATCACAAATTCTGCCGATGTAATTTTCATAGTGTAGTATTAAAAACCTCTATCCTGTAACCAAGCGTAGAGAATTTCATTAAAGGTGTCGGGGTGTTCCATCATTGCGGCATGCCCACATTTATCAATCCAAAATAAATTTGAATCCGGCAGTAAGCTATGAAATTCTTGCCCTACTTCCGGTGGAGTCACCGTGTCATTCTTACCCCAAATAATGCATGTAGGGTTTGTCATATGAGGAAGATCTTTCGCCATGTTATGACGAATTGCACTTTTTGCAATCGATAAGGTTCGAATTAATTTGGTGCGATCGTTCACACTTGCATATACTTCATCGACAATTTCTTTAGTCGCAATCGATGGATCATAGAATACATTTTCTGCCTTTTCCTTGATGTAATCGTAATCGCCTCGCTTTGGATAGGTTTCACCCATAGCGCTTTCATATAGACCGGAACTACCCGTAATTACTAAGGCCTTAACTTTTTTTGGAAATAACTTGGTGACCATTAATCCAATGTGACCTCCCAGCGAGTTTCCTAAGAGAATTACTTGCTCATATCCTTTATGCTCGATGAACTTTGATACGAAAACAGCAATATTCTTAACATTCGTTTTTAAAATAGGCATGGAGTAAATAGGCAGTTCAGGAATCACAACTTTGTACCCTTTTTTAGGAAAAAAGTCCACCACGCCATCAAAATTACTCAGGCCTCCCATAAGTCCGTGCATGATAATAATTGGAGTGCCTTCTCCAATTTCCAGGTAAGAATATTTGCCTTCTTTCTTAAGAGGATATGCCATATAGTCTAATCAAACTAATGACAAAAGTACACAAATTTTAATGAATCTGAACGGGTCTTTTTACTGTTGAAAACTCTGTAAGCTTAATTCATATTAACCCGCTGTAAATCAGTTGAACTTTACTTCATACAATAACCCGACAATGAGGAGGTGGTAAAACTTATCAACAAAGTGGTAAAAAGTGGTAAAAAGTGGTAAAAACTATTTATATTTGGATTTATAACATGCAGACAACCAATACATGCTAAATCTCATAGGGACATACCATTGCAAAGCCGATACTAAGGGTCGGGTGATGATTCCTGCCGATTTAAAAAAGCAAATCGCTCCAGTAGCGAGTACGGGGTTTGTCTTAAAACGGGCGGTGTTTCAAAACTGTCTGGAGTTATATCCCATGGAAGAATGGCAAAAGCTCATGCAAAAGATGAGTGGGTTAAACCGCTTTAATCGAAAAAACAACGATTTCATTCGTCGTTTTACGGCAGGTGTGAGAACGGTGGAAATGGATACTACGGGAAGATTGAATATACCTAAGGATTTAATGGTGTTTGCTGGGATTGATAAAGAAATTGTCCTTTCATCGGCCATTAGTATTATTGAGATTTGGGATAAAAATAACTATGAAAAAGCCATAGATGATGCGGCAAACGATTTTGCAGACCTAGCCGAAGACGTCATGGGAGGAGCTAATGAAATTGATGATGGAATATCATAATCCGGTTTTGCTTAAAGAGACGGTGGAAGGTCTCGACATCCAACCCGATGGGGTCTATGTGGATGTCACTTTTGGCGGCGGAGGACATTCAAAAGAAATATTAAAACATTTAAGCCCCCAAGGAAAGCTCATCGCTTTTGATCAGGATAAAGACGCTCTTAACAATGCAATTGACGACCCTCGTTTTTTGCTCATTAATGAGAATTTCAGGTTTCTAAAACGATTTCTTCGATTTTACGGGTATAGCGAAGTGGATGGAATCTTAGGAGACTTCGGAGTTTCTTCACATCAATTTGATGAGCCCGAACGCGGATTTTCAACAAGATTTGAATCGAAATTGGATATGAGAATGAATCAAGACAATCCGTTGTCTGCGTACCAAGTGGTAAATACTTATGATGAAAAGGATCTTCGAGCCATTTTCTCGCAGTATGGCGAGTTGAGAGCAGCAGCTGGAATGGCTAGACTCATCGTTGAAGCCAGGGAAAAGGAGCCTATTGCTTCAAGTGAAAAATTAAAAGAGGTGCTCAAGAGGTTTTTACCAAAGCATCGAGAAAACAAAGTGTTGGCTCAGATATTCCAAGCCCTTCGTATTGAAGTGAATCAGGAACTGGAAGCGTTGAAAGAATTTCTAATGCAAACGGTTGAAGTACTTAAACCCGGCGGGAGGCTTAGTTTGATTTCCTATCATTCGTTGGAAGATCGATTGGTCAAGAGATTTATTCGAAATGGAATGTTTGAAGGTGAACCTGAAAAGGATGTTTTTGGGAGGGTGGAAGTTCCTTTAAAGCCGGTTGGAAAACTCATTATTCCTGCAGAAGCTGAAATAAAGTTGAACAATCGGGCACGCAGTGCAAAACTTAGAATTGCCGAAAAACGCTCATGAAGAAGAATTTTTACAATATCATCAAAGGAAAGTTTTTGGTAAGCGATGATGCTTTTAAAAATTGGCGCTTTATCATATTCCTTTCACTCTTGGCATTGGTGATGATCGCAAGTTCGCACCAAGCCGATAAGAAAGTGCATCAGATTGCAAAACTTAACAACGATGTAAAAGAATTAAAGAGTGAGTATGTCGATGTGCGCATGCGATTGATGCAAGCAAAAATGGAAACCAAAATAATCAAGGCAATGGAGAACCGAGGGTTATATCCTTCAGAAACTCCGCCGCAAAAAGTAATCGTCGCAAAGACCAACTAAAACATGGCCGTAGAAGAAAAGAACATATTAAACCGATTCTACTTCATCGCCGGCGGTATGTTCATCTTCGCCGGACTTATTGTCTTCAAATTGGCGAGTATTCAATTTGTGGAAGGTGAAAAGTATCGGGCGCTCGCTGAATTGAATACTACAAAGAATTTCACCATTCCGGCAAGTAGGGGAAATGTTTTTGCCGATGATGGAAGTTTATTGGCTACATCGGTTCCCAAATACGACATACGCTTCGATGCGGTAACCGTTTCTGCAGGAGATTTTAATGAAAATCTAGTATCACTTTCAAAAGCATTAAGCAAACAATTTGGCAAGCCTTCATCGTATTATGAAAACCTCTTAAGAAAAGCCCGCGCTAATAAGAATCGATACCTGCTTATCGCCAAAGGACTGGGGTATGGTGATTACATCACTGTTAAAAAAATGCCTTTATTCAATAAGGGCCCTTACCGCGGAGGAATTATTGTCGAGCAACGCACCGTGCGCGAGCATCCTATGGGAAAAATAGGGGAGCGTTTGGTTGGGAATCAGCGAACCGATAAAACCGGAGCTTATGAAGTAGGGTTTGAAGGAGCATTCGACACCTACCTGCGAGGAAAGAATGGTCAGCGATTAAAGCAGAAAATCGCGCAAGGGCAGTGGAAGCCTGTTTCCGATGAAAATGAAATTGAGCCTCAAGATGGCTACGACATCTTAACAACCATCAACGTCAACATCCAAGACATCGCACATCATGCTTTATTGAAACAGATGGAGTATTACGAAGCAGAGCATGGAACCGTAATTGTAATGGAAGTAGCTACAGGAGAAATAAAAGCTGTTTCTAATTTGGGTCGAACTAAAATAGGGACGTATTACGAAAAATTGAATTATGCCATTGGCGAAAGCCATGAACCCGGATCAACCTTCAAAGTGATGGCGATGACCGCAGCTTTGGAAGATCGTGTGATTGATACAGCCACTGTTGTAAATACTCTTTCAGGAAGCAAACCCTTCTACGGTCGAACCATTACAGACACCAAAGGTCATGGTAAGATTTCTGCGGCAAAAGCCTTAGAAGTTTCGTCCAATATTGGCTTGGCAACCATCATCGACGACAATTATGCGTCAAATCCAGAGAAGTTTCTTAATCATTTTTCCGATTGGCACCTTACTCAACCCTTAGGTGTACCTATCACCGGTGAGGGGAAGCCTGATATTCCAAGACCGGGAGATAAAAAATGGAGCAAGAATGCCTTGCCTTCCATGGCTTACGGATATAACCTGCAAATCACACCATTGCAAACACTCACATTTTACAACGCCTTAGCCAACAATGGCATCATGGTAAAGCCAAAATTCATCAAAGAAATTCATAAGGTGAACCATGAAGTAGAAACCTTTTCAACCGAAATCCTAAACCCAAAAATTTGTTCGGATAAAACGCTTTTCGAAATAAGGGATATTCTCAAGAATATCGTGAAACGTGGGACGGGAAGAAATTTATATTCTGAATATTTCCCTATGGCTGGTAAAACAGGCACTGCCCGTACAGAATATTGGATGTCCGATTGGTCAAGCAACCGCAGGTATATTTCATCCTTCGCTGGATACTTTCCTGCCGATAACCCAAAATACTCCTGTATTGTGGTGATTCATAAGCCGAGTACTAAGAAAGGGTATTATGGCGCCGATGTGACCGGTCCTGTATTTAAGCGCATCGCCCAAAAAATATATACCGATAGTCCAAACATCGATCGAGTCTCCGATGGTAATCTAGTGTTGCCTGAAGTTGCAACAGACTTTAGTAAGTACCATTCAATTATACAAAACACAACCAATCAAATTCCCGATGTCACCGGTATGGCAGGTATGGATGCAGTGTCGTTGTTGGAAAATCTTGGGATTAAAGTAGTTGCTAGCGGGCAAGGCGTGGTGATAGGTCAATCTGTTTCCTCGGGCGAGCCCATAAAAAAAGGTCAAACCATAGTATTAAAATTATCGTGATTCTTTTAAAAGACATACTCTATAAAGTTACCCTTGAAAAGGTGGTAGGGACTACTTCTGTAGCGATTAGGAACATAGAGTTCGATTCGCGAAAGGTTGGGTTAAATGATGTCTTCGTTGCAATAAAAGGGACACTATCCGACGGCCATGAATATATCACCAATGCTTGTAATCAAGGTGCCTTGTGCATTATTTGCGAGGAACTTCCGGAAGTGATTATCAACGGTATTACTTACGTACAGGTCGATAATTCGCAAAGAGCATTGGCCTATATGGCGGCAAATTATTATGAGAATCCTTCAGAATCTCTTCAGCTCATTGGGATTACCGGTACCAACGGAAAAACCACGGTAAGTACCTTGTTGTATCATCTGTTCCAGAAAGCTGGATACATTGCCGGATTAATTTCTACGGTGAATATTCGTATTGGTGATGAGATCATTCCATCTACCCATACTACGCCGGATTCGTTAACCATAAATCGCCACCTAAGAGCGATGGTAGATTCCGGTGTAACTTATTGCTTTATGGAGGTGAGTTCACACGGAATTCATCAGTTTCGAACGCATGCATTAAATTTCCGGGGGGGAATCTTCACCAATCTTTCTCACGATCATTTAGACTATCATAAAGATTTCAAAGAATATCGAGACGTAAAGAAGTCATTTTTTGATCAGCTGCCAAAATCCGCTTTTGCCATTTCAAACGCCGACGATAAGAATGGGCCCGTTATGCTCCAAAATACTAAGGCGAAGAAGTATATGTATGCGCTAAAGTCGTTTGCCGATTACAAAGCACAGATACTTGAAAATCAATTTAACGGCCTACTGCTAAAGATAAACGGACATGAATTATGGACACGACTCATAGGAAGTTTCAATGCCTATAATTTATTGGCAATCTATGCGACAGCCGATTTGCTAGGGATTGAATCGTTGGAAATCCTTCAATTGATGAGCACCTTAGAAAGTGTGGATGGACGCTTTCAATATGCAATCTCTCCCACAAAAATTACGGCCATAGTAGATTATGCCCATACGCCGGACGCTTTAAAGAACGTCCTTGAGACCATAAATTCTATTCGCACCGGAAATGAAAATTTGATTACAGTCGTGGGTTGTGGTGGAAATCGAGATGCCGAAAAGCGCCCTAAAATGGGTCAGATTGCCTCCATCTTAAGCACAAAAGTAATTTTTACTAGCGACAACCCCCGTAACGAAGACCCTGAGCTTATCATCCAAGCAATTGAAAAAGGAGTGCCGGCAGAACATTTTAAAAAAACGATATCTATTACAAATCGTAGACAAGCCATCAAAACCGCTTGTGCAATGGCAGAAGCAGGAGATATCATTTTAGTAGCAGGCAAAGGACACGAAACGTACCAGGAAATTCGGGGTGAACGCTTTGATTTTGACGACTATAAAATTGTGAACGAACTATTAACCGATCTAAACAAATAGCATGCTGTATTACCTATTTGACTTTCTCGATAAAACCTACGACATCCCAGGAGCCGGACTTTTTCAGTTCATCACTTTCCGTGCAGCACTTGCTGTGATTCTCTCCTTGGTGATTGCTACGGTCTATGGTAAAAAAATCATTGCATTTCTTCAGAAAAAACAAGTAGGTGAGACTATTCGCAACTTAGGTTTGGAAGGACAAAGTGAAAAGGCAGGAACCCCAACCATGGGAGGTATTATTATTATTCTGGCAACGATTGTTCCTGTATTGTTGTTTGCAAAATTGGAAAACATCTATGTCATCATGCTGTTAGTCACTACCATCTGGATGGGGATTATCGGGTTTATTGATGATTATATTAAAAAGTTTAAAAAGGATAAAGAAGGACTGCCCGGGAAATTCAAAGTATTTGGCCAAGTTGGTTTGGGAATTATTGTGGGAGCAACCATGTATTTTCATGAAGATATTACGGTAAGACGTCAGAAACTAGAGGTGGTTCAAACGCAAGAGGTGGGACAGAATACTAGTGTTAGTGCCGACTTTTATGAAGAAGAAAAGACACTGCTAACCACACTTCCCTTTGTTAAAAACAATGAAATCAACTATGAAAAATTAGTTACATGGGCGGGAGAAAAATACAAACCGTATGCATGGCTTGTTTTTATCCCAATTGTAATTTTTATCATCACCGCCGTGTCGAACGGAGCCAACCTTACCGATGGAATTGATGGACTCGCTGCGGGTACTTCGGCCATAATTGGAGTGACCCTTGCAATTTTTGCCTGGGTATCGGGAAACCTTGTTTTTTCGGATTACTTAAACATTATGTACATCCCAAATACCGGGGAGCTCACCATTTTTATCATGGCCTTTGTGGGAGCCCTTATTGGGTTTTTATGGTACAATGCCTATCCGGCACAAGTTTTTATGGGCGATACCGGGAGTCTTACCATTGGTGGAATCATTGCGGTTATTGCCATTGCTATTCGCAAGGAATGGTTGATCCCGATTCTATGTGGAATATTCCTTTTAGAAAATTTATCGGTGGTATTGCAGGTGGGTTGGTTTAAATACACGCGAAAGAAATATGGGGAGGGACGGCGGATTTTCAGAATGTCTCCCCTGCATCATCACTATCAGGTGAAGGGGTATCATGAAAGCAAGATTGTGACTCGTTTTTGGATTGTAGGTATTGTGCTGGCTGTGGTGACGATAGTCACACTAAAAATTAGATAGTGTGGGCAAGCGATTAGTGATATTGGGTGCAGGAGAAAGTGGCGTAGGGACTGCCATTTTGGGAAAACAAAAAGGATTTGAAGTCTTTGTTTCAGACTTCGGTAAAATAAAAGAAACTTATAAACAAGTTCTTTTACATCATGAGTTGGAATGGGAAGAGGAAGGTCATTCAGAAGCGAAAATTATGAATGCCGATGTGGTAATGAAAAGTCCGGGAATTAAAGATGAAGCACCTGTAGTGCTTCAGCTAAAAAAAGCTGGGATTCCTGTGATTTCAGAAATTGAATTTGCAGCGCAGTACACCAAAGCAACAATGGTTGGTATAACCGGTAGCAACGGCAAAACCACCACGGCAACCTTAACACATTATCTATTGGAGCAGGGGGGATTGAATGTTGCATTGGGAGGAAATATTGGAAAAAGTTTCGCGCAGCTGGTTGCAGAGGGTAATTATGAGAATTACGTTTTGGAAATAAGCAGTTTTCAGTTGGACGGAATCGAAAGTTTTAAGCCTCACATCGCAGTGCTTACAAATATTTCACCCGACCATTTGGATCGATATCATTACGATATGAATGAATACATCGCTTCCAAATTTAGAATTACAATGAATCAAGGTCCGGAAGATTATTTCATATACGATGCAGACAACGAATTTATTAATACATGGCTTTCAAACCATCCTATTGCCGCTCAAAAATTGCCTTTTTCAATTGAAAAGAAACTTGAAAAGGGCGCTTATTTAGAAAACAAACAAATCATAATAAAAACAGAACATAACACATTCACTATGCCAATATCAACACTTGCACTAAGCGGAAATCACAATTTAAAAAATGCTATGGCAGCCTCGACTGTAGCCACCTTATTGCGCATTCGCAAAGATACCATCCGACAATCGATGGAACATTTTCAAGGGGTTGAACATCGTTTGGAAAACGTATTGAAAATTAATAATGTCTTGTACATCAACGATTCCAAGGCTACCAATGTAAACGCAACGTATTATGCACTGGAAAGTATGGAAGGTCCTACGGTATGGCTTGTAGGAGGAGTAGATAAGGGGAATGATTATACCGAATTACTTCCCTTGGTTAATGAAAAAGTAAAGGCCATTATTTGTGTAGGTGTGGATAATGATAAGATCATCAACGCTTTTGGTAATGTAGTGGATATGCTGGTGCAAACTGAAAGCATGCAAGATGCGGTTCAAGTTGCCTATCGCTTATCTGAAAAAGGAGATACCGTGTTGTTGTCTCCGGCTTGTGCAAGCTTCGATCTTTTTGAAAATTACGAGGACCGAGGAAGACAATTTAAAAATGCCGTAAGAAATTTATAATGAAAAATTTGTTTCATTACATACAAGGAGATAGAGCGATTTGGGCCGTAGTAGGCGTTTTGGCCTTATTTTCATTTTTGCCGGTTTACAGTGCAAGTAGTAACCTGGCTTATATGTATGGGGATGGAAATACCTTTAAATTTTTAATTAAACATTTTGCGCATTTATTATTGGGATTCGCCATTTTGTATGGGGTCCATAAAATTCCCTACCATTATTTTAAAGGTTTGTCGATTATTGCTTTGCCTATAGTGGTTGTCTTGCTTTTAATAACCTTAAGCCAAGGAACCACAATCGATGGAGCAAATGCGAGTCGTTGGATTCGAGTTCCTTTTGTTGGGGTCACTTTCCAAACTTCTACTTTGGCGTCTGTTGTTTTACTTACCTACGTTGCGCGGTATTTATCAAGAATAAAAGATAAGGAAGTTACTTTCAAAGAGACTTTATTACCTCTGTGGACACCGGTATTTTTAGTTTTGGCATTGATCTTACCGGCGAATTTCTCAACTACGGCCATCATCTTTACGATGGTAGTCGTCTTGGTATTTATCGGAGGATATCCTTTACGTTATTTAGGCATTGTTCTGGGTGCGGGACTTGTTCTTCTAACTCTTTTCGTGCTAAGTGCAAAAGCATTTCCCGGTGTATTCCCGAACCGCGTGGATACCTGGATGAGTCGAATTGAAAATTTTACGGACAAAAAGGATACCGAAGCCGATTACCAAATTGAAAAAGCCAAAATCGCCATTGCTTCGGGGAGTGTATTTGGTTTAGGACCCGGGAAGAGTGTTCAAAAGAATTTCTTGCCGCAATCTTCTTCCGATTTCATTTACGCCGTAATTGTTGAAGAGTTTGGTTTGGCGGGAGCCTTATTTCTATTGTTTCTTTATTTGTTGCTGTTATTTCGTTTAGTGATCGTAGTACATAAAAGCACTTCCTTTTTCGGAAAGTTAATGGTTGTGGGTGTTGGCTTACCCATTATTTTTCAAGCGCTTATCAATATGGCGGTTGCTGTTGAATTGTTTCCGGTAACCGGGCAGACCTTGCCACTAATTTCAAGTGGGGGTACTTCCATTTGGATGACCTGTTTAGCCTTGGGAATGATTTTGAGTGTAAGTGCCAAACGAGAAGTAGTATTGAAAGAAGAAAAGGAAGAGAATCCATTAGATATATTAAGTGAAGCCTTATAAATTTATCATATCAGGAGGAGGGACGGGAGGTCATATCTACCCGGCTATTGCCATTGCAAAAGAGTTGCAATTGCAATACCCAACTGCCGAATTTTTATTTGTAGGTGCCAAGGATCGAATGGAAATGGAAAAGGTGCCTCAAAACGGATTTAAAATAGAAGGCCTTTGGATTTCTGGACTTCAGAGAAATTTGAAATTGCAGAATTTAGCATTTCCGTTAAAGTTGGCGTCAAGCCTGATAAGATCTCGAAAAATAATCAATGCATTTAAACCGGATGTCGCGATTGGTACGGGAGGATATGCAAGTGCACCACTACTACGGGTAGCTTCGATGCGAAAGCTCCCTTGTTTAATTCAAGAACAAAATAGCCATGCAGGAATAACAAATAAATGGCTTAGCAAAAGAGTTCGAAAAATATGTGTGGCTTATCCAAATATGGATCGTTTTTTTCCAGCGGAAAAGATTGTGGAGACAGGCAATCCGGTACGACAAGATCTTTTGGAAATCGCTTCGAAAAGAAATGAAGCTTTGGAGTTTTTCCAATTGGATAAATCAAAAAAGACACTGCTGGTTTTAGGCGGTAGTTTAGGGGCCGGAAGAATCAACCAGCTTATTTATGATTCCCTGGAAATGTTTAAAGATTTGGGAGTTCAAGTAATCTGGCAGTGTGGTAAATATTATTTTGAAAGTTATAAGGGATATAGCCATGGTGAAGTGCAAGTGCATGCTTTTCTAAATAAGATGGATTTGGCTTATGCAGCTGCCGATTTTATTATATCAAGAGCAGGTGCGCTTTCTGTATCAGAACTTTGCTTGGTCGGAAAGCCGGTGATTTTTATTCCTTCGCCCAATGTAGCAGAAGATCATCAAACTAAGAATGCTGCTTCCATTGTTGGTCAGGATGCTGCTATTATGTTGAAAGAGTCAGAGTTAAGTACGCAGTTTACTTTGAGATTTAAGGAATTAATGGACGATGAAAGCCTGCAAAATAAATTGTCTTCCAACATTAAAAAGCTAGCCAAACCAAATGCGACCAAAGCAATTGTTTCGGAAATACAA
This sequence comes from Flavobacteriaceae bacterium, assembly GCA_024643425.1. GTDB lineage: Bacteria > Bacteroidota > Bacteroidia > Flavobacteriales > Flavobacteriaceae > JAHEMY01. The sequence goes on along the minus strand of JAHEMY010000001.1, from coordinate 52,249 downwards.
AAATTGTTAAACGAGCCTCGATGAAGCCATTCGCCAACATAACGCAATTGTATTTCGTCGGAATCGGAGGGATTGGTATGAGTGCATTGGCTCGTTATGCAAATAAATTCAACAAAACAATCTACGGATACGATAAAACACCCTCGGAGCTCACAGAGCAACTCATTGCTGAAGGAATGATTATCACTTTCGATGATCATCCGGAGGTGTTGGCCGATTATAAGCTTTCAAAAGAAAACACTTTAGTGGTTTATACACCGGCCATTCCAAAAGACAGTAGGCTCATGGACTATTTTCGAACTCATGATTTTGAGGTCGTAAAAAGAGCCAAACTTTTGGGGGAGATTACCAAAGACTCCACCTGTATCGCGGTAGCCGGAACGCATGGAAAAACTACCACTTCAGCCATCTTAGGGCATTTGTTGGCCGCTTCGGGAATGCCGGTCACGGCATTTTTAGGAGGAATTGCAGAAAATTATCAATCCAATTTTATCTATAATGGCGATGCAATTACGGTGGTGGAGGCCGATGAATTTGACCGTTCTTTTATGCAATTACATCCAACAATTGCTTGTGTAACCTCTATGGATGCAGATCATTTGGATATCTATGGCGCAGCAAGTGAATTGGAAAAATCCTTTAAAGACTTTGCAGATTTGGTGCCTAATCGGGAACATCTTCTTGTGAAGAAAGGATTGCCCTTAAACGGAAAAGAGGTAGGTGTAAATGAAACGGCCGACTACGAAGCTCAAGACGTTCGTATTGAAGATGGCGCCTATATTTTTAACCTAAAAACACCTAACGAAGTTCTATATAATTTAAAATTTTTACTGCCCGGACATCATAACCTACAAAATGCGGTAACAGCTTTGGGTATGGCCATAATTGCGGGAACCCCATTACCCGGCCTGCCCAAAGCTTTGTTATCTTTTAAAGGTGTTCAACGTCGATTTTCTTACCGAATAAAAACGGAAGATTTGGTATTAATCGATGATTATGCGCATCATCCAACAGAGATTAATGCCCTTTATCAAGCGGTTACGGAAATGTACCCAAACGAGGAAAAACTCATTGTATTTCAACCGCATTTATTTAGCCGAACTAGAGATTTCGCCGAGGCATTTGCTGCAAGTTTATCGCAATTTGATGAAGTGCTGCTTATGGATATTTATCCCGCAAGGGAATTGCCTATGGATGGTGTGAATTCGTTATGGTTATTGAAACAAATTTCAAACCCGAAAAAGGCATTGGTGCGTCGTGAAGAATTAATCGAAAAAATAGATCGGTCCTCATGTAAGATTAAACTTATGGTGGGTGCCGGAGATATCGGAACGGAAGTAATGAAAATAACTAAATATCTAAGCCATGAGAATTAATTGGGGCATCATAAAACTCTTTGTTTTGCTTGGTTTAGTGGCTTTTTTAATGAGTTTTGCAAAACAACGGAACGAACGTCGAAATATCACCGATGTGAAGATCAATTTTGTAGACGATCATCAACCTTTTATTACGCTGGCAACGGTTAATAAATTGTTAATACAAAGTAATGACTCAATTACGAGCATCCCTAAAGAAACTTTAGTTTTGAAAGAGATGGAAGGGAGGCTAAGACAAAACCCTATGGTGCGGAAAGCTCAGGTTTTTGTTACAATTGATGGTGTATTGGGAGCACAAATTGAACAACGAAATCCCATTGCTCGAGTGGCAGGTTCGGCCAATTATTATATTGATGAAGACGGAAAAGAGATGCCCCTATCCAATGTGTATTCGGCGAGGGTCCCTCTGATTTCAGGAAGCTCGAAAAATGGTTTTACTGAATTAACACCATTGCTGATTAAAATAAAGAACGATTCAGTTTTGAATCAATTGGTGACCGGAATTCATGAAAAGCAAAACGGAGAGGTAATTCTGAATTTGAGAAAACAAAGTTTTAAAGTGCTATTCGGTTCCATAGAAAATATGGAGGTAAAGTTTAAAAATTTTAAGGCGTTTTTTCAGAAAATAAAAAAGGATAATAAAAGTGCAGAGTATCAGCTGGTTGATTTAAGATTTGGAAACCAGGTAGTTGCGTCAAAAATATAATCATGGAAAATCAAAACATTGCCGTAGGATTGGATATTGGGACCACAAAGATTGTGGCAATGATTGGTCGTAAAAACGATTATGGCAAAATGGAAATCCTGGGCATTGGAAAGTCCAAAAGCCTTGGAGTTCATAGAGGAGTGGTAAATAATATCACCCAAACCATTCAATCCATTCAGCAGGCAGTTCAAGATGCTGAAACTTCCTCAGGTATGAAAATACAGGATGTTGTTGTAGGCATCGCCGGACAGCATATCCGTAGTTTACAACACAGTGATTATATAACGCGTGCCAATAGTGATGAAGTAATTGATGACGAGGATATCGATCGCCTGTGTAACCAGGTCCATAAATTGGTGATGCTACCCGGAGAAGAAATTATCCATGTGTTACCCCAGGATTATAAGGTCGATGGGCAGGCTGAAATAAAGGAACCCATAGGAATGTATGGAGGTCGTTTGGAAGCAAATTTTCATGTGGTAGTAGGACAGGTTTCATCGATAAGAAACATAGGACGTTGCGTTAAAAGTGCCGGATTAGAATTGTCGGGAATCACACTGGAGCCATTGGCATCGGCAAATGCTGTCTTAAGCCAGGAGGAGAAGGAAGCGGGAGTAGCATTGATCGATATCGGTGGTGGTACTACAGATTTAGCCATTTTTAAAGATGGTATAATCAGGCATACCGCTGTGATCCCTTTTGGAGGGAATGTGATTACTGAAGACATCAAAGAAGGATGTTCGATTATCGAAAAGCAAGCCGAGCTGCTTAAAATTAAATTTGGTTCAGCATGGCCGGGCGAGAATAAAGACAATGAAATAGTTTCGATTCCGGGATTACGAGGGCGAGAACCTAAGGAGATTACGCTGAAAAATCTTTCAAAAATTATCCATGCCCGGGTTGTTGAAATTATTGAACAGGCCTACCTCGAAATAAAGAACTACGGTCATGAAGAACAAAAAAAGAAGTTGATTGCCGGAATAGTACTCACTGGAGGGGGAGCTCAACTGAAACACCTGAAACAATTGGTGGAGTACATTACCGGAATGGATACACGTATAGGATATCCAAATGAACATCTTGCCGGAGACAGCGATAGCGAAACAACCAGCCCTATGTATGCCACGGCAGTTGGATTGGTGTTGAGTAGTTTAAACAGTAAAATAAAAAACCAGGCTCCAATTATACCCGATGAATCCGAAGGATCTAAAGAAAATGATGGTTCAGAAATTGAAGCCGATGTAAATGAAAAAACCTATAAAGAGCCGCAGACCAGTGGTGGAAAACGATTCTTTGACAGATGGGCTGAAAAATTTAAAGAATTCCTTGATAATGCAGAATAAGAAAAAGAACAACCTCACAAAAAGTAAAACCATATGAGCAGCAACACAGAATTTGACAACATTTCCTTCGACCTGCCAAAGAACCAATCCAATGTTATTAAGGTTATAGGCGTAGGTGGAGGAGGAAGTAATGCCATTAATCACATGTTTAGTCAGGGGATTAAAGGCGTTGATTTTGTTATTTGTAACACCGATTCTCAAGCTTTGGAAAACAGTCCGGTCCCCGTTAAAATTCAATTGGGGGTGTCGTTAACCGAAGGATTAGGAGCAGGCGCGAACCCTAAAATTGGTGAGCAGTCTGCGGTAGAAAGCATGGAAGAAATTAGAGAAATGCTTTCTACCAATACAAAAATGATTTTCATTACTGCCGGAATGGGAGGTGGTACGGGAACAGGAGCTGCACCTATTATTGCCCGTATGGCCAAAGAATTGGATATTCTTACCGTTGGTATTGTAACCATTCCTTTTCAGTTTGAAGGGAAACTACGAAATGACCAAGCCCATATTGGAGTTGAAAACTTGAGAAATAATGTTGATTCTCTTATTGTTATCAATAACAATAAATTACGTGAGGTGTATGGGAATCTTGGATTCAAAGCAGGTTTCTCAAAAGCAGATGAAGTGTTGGCTACTGCAGCTCGAGGTATTGCAGAGGTAATTACACATCATTACACACAAAACATTGACCTTAGAGATGCAAAGACGGTTTTAGCGGATAGTGGAACTGCTATTATGGGAAGTTCAACTGCCATTGGTTCAAACCGCGCCAAGGATGCTATTAATAAAGCCCTCGATTCGCCCCTTCTAAATGATAATAAAATTAAGGGTGCGAAAAACGTATTGCTTCTTATTGTCTCTGGGACGGAGGAAATTACCATCGATGAAATTGGAGAAATTAGCGACCATATTCAGGAAGAAGCCGGTCATAGCGCTAACATCATAATGGGGGTTGGAGAAGATGATACCTTGGAAGGAGCAATTTCCATTACAGTAATCGCCACGGGGTTTAATGCAGAACAACAAAATGAAATCGTAAATACGGAGGCTAAGAAAATCATCCATACACTTGAGGACGAGCAAAAGGCGGTACACAACCTAAGCCCTGCTTTAGATAAAGATCCAATAATAGAAGAGGAAACAGTAGATGCGCCAGAGGCTGAAGTTGAAGTTGAAGAAGCACCTGTAATTCGTCATACCTTGTTTGAAGTAGATTTTGAAGAGGAAGAACATACATCTTCAAATCAAGAGCAAACCTCAGAAAAAGAATTGCCCTTTGAAGGATATATTGAGACTTCAGAATTTCTAAAAAACCTGCCTGTGGATGCAAGTTATGTAGACATTCACTACTTGGCCGAATTTCAGCAGTTGCAAATCAATGAAATTGATGTGAACGATTTTGAAATTGTTGAACTCAAAGAGGATTTACCGCAAAAAATGGTGGAAGAATCGGATGAGTTTGTAGAGGAACCCATGGATGAACAAATGTTGATGTTTGATCTACCAATTCAAAGAAAGAGTGATGGACCCAAAAAGACAAAATCTAGAGAGGTTCAAAAAGTGGAAGACGAACCTGAGCTTTTGGTTCGAAAAATTGAAGATATTGAGGTAAAAGCTGTGGAGATTATTCCTATTACTGAGATCTCCGATAAAGGAGTGAAGCGCTATAGTTTAGACGATTACGAAGAAATGGAAGAGCAACTTAATAATGCGAAGCCAAAAGAATCGAAAGAAGTGGCAGAAGAAGCACTTCAGTTTAAAACCAAAACGGTTGAAGCGCCTGAAAAAGAAGGAAATTCTAACGAGCCTGCAGATCCTATTAATTCACCAATTTCCAAATTATTAAGTGATCGCACGGAAGAACGAAAGCGGAAAATGAAGGAGTTTAACTATAAGTTTAGAAATAGTGCTTCCAAGATTGAAGACATTGAAAAGCAACCGGCTTATAAAAGAATGGGAATCGAATTGGACGATACGAGTTCGGAGGATACAAAATTATCAAGAACTTCCGTAAATACAGATGATGACGATATTGATTTGCGCTCAAACAATTCTTTCTTACACGATAATGTAGACTAATTTGATGGATTCAAAATAGGCATTGGCTTGAACGCTAATGTAAAAAGAGGCGATACAATCGCCTCTTTTTTTTATTTATGTTCATTATTATTGAGTTCACTAAATACCAATCATACCGGATTGTGTTTGGCAATTAAACATAATCTAGGAATGTGTCATTTTTTGTAGGAAAATTCTTTGGATTTGAAACAACGATTTTATGGTTATAATGGAATGACCATAAACTCCTTTGATTTACGTCCCTCTTTTAGGATCAATGGCGCTTTTTGAAGATGCTCTTTTAGGAGCACCGGCATTACTACTTTTGGATGAAGCCTTCTTTGAACTTGCATCAGATTTAGACGAAGCTGAGGTTTTTTTGGTTGCCATAACGTACTGTTTTAGATTTATATTATTACTATATTAGTGAAATAAAAGCACATTTCAAAACAATGGTCAATAAACTACTGCTGACTCTTTCTTTCTAAAAACAATGAAAATAAAGGATTTTTTTAATGAATGTCATGAGAAAGAGGTTTTTAAAAACCTTTCTATTTACCTTGTTTCTAGTTGGTTGTTGCTTCAAGTGTTGTCTGTGCTTCGAGAACCTTTCGGTTTACCCAAATTAGCAATGACTTACCTTCTTCTTGTCCTATTAATTGGGTTTCCGTTCTATGTTTATTTAATCTGGAAATTTCGTTTAAAACCTTTGAAAGATCATGGCATGGAGGAGGCTTCAGGTGCTCGACCCCGAAAAGCTTCAGCAAAATCTGCCATTGAGTTGAATAAGAAAAATTCAAAAACTATTCTTGGATTTCGCTTTAGAAGCAATTTCCAACGCATGTATTTTACGTTCCTTTTAGTGATCTCTATGATCGCACTATTGTCGGCTTCATTGATTGTGCGCGCGAACTTTGTGGAGCCAGGTGAAACCGCAGTTGCCGGAATTCCTTTATTAAATACTCCTGAAGAGGGAAATAAAATAGCGGTTTTAAAATTTGAAAATAATACCCTTAACGATAAGTTAGATGTTGTAGGGAAGATGGCGGTCGATTGGATTATGCATGGGATTACACAAAATAAAGTGGGGCAGGTAATATCCCCTAAAATAATTGAAGATTATTCCAGCGTCATGTTGGCTTCAAAAAACACTGCGGGTGATCAAGGAATTCTCAAAGATTATCTGAAACCCTCAAAAATTATTAATGGTACTTATTATCTAAGTAAAGGCTCCTTGTTAGTGCAGTGTTCCATTGTGGACAATACCATGAGTAAGACGCTTATTTCGTTCGAACCAGTTACCTGCGACCCCAATGCACCCTTAGATTGTATTGAAGCTTTAAAACAGCGTATTTTAGGGTACTTGGTCATGGAGAATGAAAGTGAAATAGGATTTGAAGAAACACCTCCTAATTTTGAAGCCTACCAGTTGCTATTAGAAGCGCATACAAAGTATTCAAACATTGATCCTGAATATTTAACCTTATTGAACGAAGCCATAGCGATTGATCCAAATTACTTCGAGCCAAAAGTAGATCGAATTGAATACTATTACAACCAAGATCAATTCGCTGTGGCAGATTCCCTCCATCACTTATTGGCAAAAGAAACAAGCAATAATAAGAGGCAAATGAATTTGTTGAATTTTTATGATGCTTTACTGAAAGGGAATAATAGAAATGCCTATACTTATTTTAAGGAGGAATACAACATTGAACCTTTCAACCTGGAGAATAATAGCGGCGCTATGGTACTGGCGATGCAGTTTGTCAATAAACCGGAAGATGTGGAGGGAATTTACAATGCCCTTTCTATGAAAGATATGGACTTTCAGAAATGCCGTTCTTGTGAATTTAGAAATTATATAATGGCCTTGGCCTATATCGAATTAAAAGAGATGGACAAAGCAATCGAGTTGCTCGAACCTTTCTCACGATTGAAAGGTAACGAATGGGTGAAGGAAGCGTTATTAAGGGCATATGTTGTTAATGGAAATAAGAATGCAGTCGATGATTTATTAGCGAGTATCAAATTGAACAATACCTCCGAACGATGGCATGCATTCACTTTGTTTTCAGGGAAAGAATTTTTTATTCAAGGGAAAAGTGACTTTGCATCACTGTATTATAATCAGGTAATCAAATCTTTGGAAGAAAATTGGAATTCCATTTCAGATGAAGAGCGTGAATTATTGCCTTTGGCTTATTATTATCTTGGGAATTATCGAAAAGCCGAGCAGTTATATGAAGCGCTGTATGAGAAGTCTGACGCGATAAATTATTTACCTTATTTGGCAATCGCTTCGATGAAACTCGGAGCTTCTGAAAAGGCTCAAAGGTATTTATCGAAATTGGATGCAAGTCGTACAAATTTTCAATTTGGTTGGGTAGACTATGGAATGGCCCAATATTATGCTGCTGCAGGAAATGAAAAAGAAGCAATGGATTATTTGCTCAAAGCAGTGGCCTCGGGAAAAAGATATACTCCTTCAGCCTTTCAATACGATATACATTTTCAGCCTTATATTCAAACCCAAATCTTTGATCGTGTCATGAAATTTTGGCAATGATTAAATCCTACGAGTTTTAATTTTTAAATGAAATTATGGAAAACCGCAATAACACCTATGCATTAATCATAGGGGTTGGGGACGATTTACCCTATACCGTGAAAGATGCTCAGAACTTGTACAAATCAATTACAAATAAGAAACTTGTTGGGTATCCAAAGGAAAATGTAATTCTACTAACTGAAAAAAAGGCTACCCGCCAAGGAATCCTAAAAGCCTTTGATACCTTGAAGGAAAAAACAAATGAAGAATCTTCGATCATTCTTTATTACTCGGGGCATGGTGGAAAGTTTGGAGATGAACACAAGTTTTTTCTGCAACCCTACGGAATGACCGCTGAAAATTATAAAAAAACCTGGGTCACTGCGGAAGAACTGAAGGAAAAAGTAAATGCACTACCATCGAGTCGATTGGTGTTATTCTTAGACTGTTGTCATGCTGAAGGGATGATTCAAACAGGAATTAAAGGGCTTTATGGAATGGCCCAAAAGTTAAACGACGAACAGGGTATTTGGGTGATGGCTTCTTGTCAGGATAATCAAAAATCCTATGGATACAATAATGAAAGTTTCTTTACCCAATGTTTATTGGAAGTACTCTCCGGCAAACACAGACGCCCTTTTATCGACCCTGAAATAAGCATCATGGATGTGGTCGAGTACATTTTTGAAGAAGTGCCAAAAAGAGCGGCAGAATGTGTTGATGACGACGATAACCCATGCGTGCAAACACCTTTTTTCAAAACACAGATGTCGGAAAATATCATTTTGAGTTTCTTTCCAAGAAATAAAGAGGATTTCGAATCGACTATTATCGATTTGGAACCGAAAATAGAAGACTTGGATGAAGATAATTACATAAAACTCATAAAAGCAATGGAAGCTGTTGGGCGAGTGGACGACGCTACGCATCAACTTGAAAAAAATAAGAAAACACATCAGGATCCCGATTTATTGGAATTGCTAGGAGATTTGTATCGAAATCAATACTTGAGAAGTAAGGGGCAAAAAGATGGGGAAAAGACCTTGGCCACCTACAAAAAAGCGTACGAACTTGCCTTGTCTACTAATGATGAAGAACAAATATTCACAAACGCAGTGAAAGTAGCTTTCCTATATGCAAAATTAGATCTTGATCGAAGGGAGATGAGAGAGTATGCCACGAAGGCTGTACAAGGGGCTTCAAATTATTTGTACCCCACAGCAAGTAAATGGGCAACCTTGGCGGAAGCAAACATTTATTTGGCCAAGCTTGAAGAGTCTAAAAAATACTATTTGAAGGTTTCAAAAAAAGCTGGGATTCGATATAAAATGGAATGTTTCGATCGCGGTGCTTGGGTCTATAATGCATTCTTCGAACCCGAAAACTCCAAGGATGAGTTTTTGACTTTTTTAGATGAAACCTTGTTATCATAAGAAAGATCACAAATATTGTTGGTGAATTTTGTGACTGAATAATAGTTTTGATAAGTAAGAATAATAGTACAGATGTTTAAATTCAATTGAAAAAATAGTAACTTAACCTTTAATTTTTAACCTATAAAATGTTTTGTGTAGTTTCAATAAATCGTATTTAAAGAAATTCTATTGCTGAATTTAGGTTTTTTAAAAAAATTAAAATCATGGAATTAATTACCCTCGGACTGGGATTATTAGTAAACACTTGTGCCAAGAATAAGGAGGTGAATAACGCTATTGACGATTTTGTTTCGGGCTCGGTGAAGTGGATGCGTGGATGGTTTAAAAAAAGCGATAAGGTATCCTTAATTCAACAAATGGAAGAAGCTCCGGAATCACCGGAAGTGCAGGCAGAAGTCGAGGACGTAATGAGTGAAATGATCAAGGACGATCAATTTAGAATTGAACTTCAAAAATGGATTGCTGAATCTAAGAAACCAAACCCCTCGATGAATAATGTGATAACCCGAAAAAACACGATAGAAGGGGCTAATTTGGATATCAGTGGAAACATTAAAATTGGTGATAGGGCTCCCGGTCAAGATCACTATGATGAAAAAAATACAATGAAGGATGTTACGATAAAAGGAGGAGGCGACTTTACGCTTGGAGATGGATAGACATGAAAGCGTGATAATTTAAATCTAACTATGACCGAACAAACAACCAAAAAAAACACAGTAGAAGGAACCACCATTGAGTCCCAGGGAAATGTAACCATTGGCGATCAAAAAACCATAAATGTATTTGGGGCGCAAGCAAACTCTAAAGACGTCGAATTTGTGATAAAGTTTTTTATGGTGCTGATGGGGGTTTTTGCAATTGCCTCCTTGGTTTTTTTAGTGTTAAATCCAGCCAATTTTATTGCAAGTTTTGCCGCAGGAGGCTTTTTTGTACTACTCGCATTACTCATCGTTGTATTAATTAGATCAAGAAGGCAAGCAGCCATTCACATAAAATAAAGAACTATGAAATTTAGAGCGATTGTTGCCATTCTTACCATTTCCATCTTTGTTTTATTTGCCCTGGTGGTAAAGTATTCCTACGACTTAAAGATTAGTGAATCCAAGCTGCTTGAATCTAATACCGAATTGAAGCAGCAAAAAGACGAAATCGATTCTTTATACGAAGTGAATAAGAGTCATTTAGAAGCTTTGTCCAGAGCAACAGATAGTATCTATTTTAATGTCGCAAAAACAACCAACTCCTTTAAATCCTATAAAAGCTATTTATCAAATTTTGGACAAGAAGGAGATTATTACATCAAGACTCTTGTGAACATAAACGCACTGTACCCAAAAACGGGCTATGTTCAACTAAAAGAATCCAGTGGAAGAACCTTGTATAAGAAATTTGAAGATACTAAAGGATTTCCTGATGAACCGGTCATGTTGGATGGTGTACCTTCAATTTCCAAAAATAATTTGTACATCTCCAATATGGATATGAATGTGCGAAATGGCGTTATGGGGAAACCTGAATTCCCGAATACTTCGAGAAATGGAGATGTGATTTTTAGAAATCAGATGGTAAAAGTAATCGGAGAAGTAATTGAAAGTGGAAGTACTAAATGGGTTCACATTGCCTATGGCAATAGATAGAGTTCCAAAGATCCTACATAATAAAAAAGCCTGCAAATCATTGCAGGCTTTTTTGTTGTGACCGCGGAGGGATTACTTTCGAGGTTCCTCGAAGTTCAATGCTGCAAATAGCCTCCCTAAGTTTGTTGAACAAACTTATTTGGATTTTTTAGAACTTCTTTTCGAAAAGTAAACTTTCCTCAATTCGCAAAAAAAATCCCGGTGAGTTATCACCGGGATGCTGCTTGATGTGACCGCGGAGGGATTCAAACCCCCAACCCTCAGAGCCGAAATCTGATGCGCTATTCAGTTGCGCCACGCGGCCTTTTTACCCTAACTTTTCTTTTACCAAAGCAGCGATGGTCTTACCATCTGCCTTTCCAGCCATTTGGGCGTTAGCCATTCCCATTACTTTTCCCATATCTTTCATAGAGTTTGCTCCTGACTGGGATATAATTTGCTCGATTACTTTTTCAATTTCTTCAGAGCTCATTTGCTCCGGTAAAAATTTTTCGATTACCGCTGCCTGTGCCAGTTCTGGCTCGGCTAAGTCGTTTCTTCCTTGTTCACTAAAAATAGCAGCACTGTCCTTGCGTTGTTTTACTAACTTCTGAAGTAATTTTACTTCGTCAGTTTCGGAAAGTTCTGTTTTTGCACCACTTTGAGTTTGAGCCAACAAAAGCGCAGATTTTACGGCTCGCAACGATTCCAAGGCTACCGTATTCTTTTCTTTCATCGCCGTTTTTAAGGCATCCATTATTTCATTCTGTAAACTCACAACTGCATATTTTCAGGATGCGAAGATACATAAATAACTTCTTATTTGTAAACGAAAATAGCCCTAAAGGCTTGCGATGAATTAGATTTTTCTATTTTTACAATTCATTCAAATAATTATTTCATGCAACCCTTATTAGCAATTGGCTCAAGAATAAATCATCCCGAATTTGGGAAAGGAGTGGTAACCAATGTAGACCGAAAAATGTATTGGGTCACCTTTATTGAGAATGGTTTAGAGACTATTCCACACGAAGATGATTTTGAAATTATTGAAGCTTCCGAAGACGATTTAGATGCCATTTCCTTTTATGAAGTAGAACGCACCATGAGAGATTTGTTGCGACGATGGAGCGATGTAAGTGAAATTGTTCCCATCGCTGATAAATTTAAAGGGGGAACCCTCGTATTACAGCCGAAGGATTCGAGCCTCAGTAATAAAGAAATTCCTATCGACACTTTTTTTCATAAAATTGTGATGCTTCGGGATCGATTGCGCGTCATGGAACAAAAAATCAATGCGAGTAGCACATTAGAAGAATCCGATAAAATAGACCTTCAGCAATATATTACAAGATGTTATGGTTCCCTAACTACGTTTAATATCTTGTTTAAAAACAACTCTCAGCATTTCAAGGGAGAAAGTAGTAAGTAATTAAAGCCATATAACACACCGAAATAATGAATCAAATTCAATCGAATGCCTATCCCAGTGTCGCTACTTTATCAACCGAAGCACGTGCGGCCTTTTACAGAAAAACTTATAGCCACGTGGCTTTGGCAGTGCTTATGTTTATTGCAGTTGAAACTATATTTTTTCAAATTCCGGCCTTGTTGGAATTTGCCTTGTCGTTAACCCAAGGGTGGACGTGGTTAGTGATGCTGGGAGGCTTTATGTTTATTACCAATTACGCCGAAAAGATGGCATTAAAGGAGCACGATCGCAACAAACAATACATCGCATTGCTCATTTATGTAGTAGCGGAGGCCTTTATTTTTATTCCTCTAATTTATATTGCCATCTATTATGCCGCCGATGGAGGAGCCGAATTAATTAATCAGGCGGCAATCCTTACAATTTCCTTATTTGCCGGTTTATCGGCCATTGTCCTGGTTACCAAAAAAGATTTCTCTTTTCTTCGTTCAATTTTGGCAGTTGGTTTCTTTATTGCGTTGGGACTTATTGTAGCCGGAGTATTATTTGGGTTTAATTTAGGTTTGTGGTTTAGTGTGGGCATGATCATACTAGCCGCAGGATCTATTTTATACCAAACATCAAACATTGTGCATGAATACAGTGAAGATCAATATGTAGCAGCTTCATTAGGATTATTTGCTTCCTTAATGCTCCTTTTTTGGTATATCTTAAGCATTTTATCACGTAGATAATATTCGTTGTTTGAATAACGTTTTTATCAGATAATCAGGATTATACAAAATATTCCTATCTTTCAACCCCAAATTTACCCAATGTTGTTGATTCAAACATCTGATGAGAATTTTACATGGCTTGCCCCTTATGCCTACCTCATTGTGCTATTGGGCTTTGGCTTCTTCCTTTTTAGAGTTTTTGAAAACTGGTATGCCGATCGCTACGACCGGCCTTTTTTTAGACATTATTGGGTGTATCGGAAATTAAAACCCGCCCAACTATCTGTAATTGAAAATGAATTTGAGTTTTACTCAAAATTGACCAAAAAAGAACGACTTCAGTTTCAACACCGCTTGTCTCGATTTTTAGCTGAAAAGAAATTCATTGCCAGGGGAGAGATAGTACTTACGGATCGAATGAAGGTACTTATTGGAGCAGTGGGATGTATGGTTTCATTTGGCCGAAAGAATTACGAATACGATCTTATTGACTATATTTTAATCTACCCGGAAGAATTTTTCAGTAACATAAATGATAGTTATCATAAAGGAGAATTCAATCCTCGTGAGCGAGCCTTGGTTTTGTCATGGAAACACTTTGAAAAAGGTTATAAAATAAGTAACGACAAGCTTAATCTTGGAATTCATGAGTTCATGCATGCGATGCAATTGGAGTCCAAACAAAGTCGGGATATTGATTCAAACCGATTTTCAAAACAGTTTCAGAATATTCTAAAACAACTTACCGATGATGAGGTTCGTGCCCGATTGGATGAAACAAAGTTTTTTCGGAATTATGCCTTTACCAATCAATACGAATTCATGGCTGTATTAGCAGAATACTTTTTTGAAGCACCGGAGGAATTAGAAAATCAATTCCCCGTAATTTACGAAGCCACGCAAAAATTATTGAACTTCAGGTATGCAGGCTATTAAGCCTTAGCCTTAATGTGATCGACAATTTGTTTCGCATGAATTCTGGAATTCTCAATAAACCATTTGTGAGTTTCTAAGCCACCGCAAATTACCCCTGCCAGGTAAATTCCCTTCACGTTGGTCTCCATAGTTTCCGGATGATATTCGGGCAACTTTTTATCATCCTCAGAGAGGTTTACCCCTAAGGAAGCTAAAAACTTTAAATTTGGACGATATCCGGTTAAAGCCACCACAAAGTCATTGAGAATATTAATATCCCCATTTAGGGTAGACAGGACTACTTCGCCTTCCTTTATTTCTTTTATTTCAGTATTGAAAAAAGCCTTAATGCTTCCCTCTGCGATTCTATTTTCAATATCGGGCTTCACCCAATACTTCACCCGTTCACCTATGGAAGGTCCTCGAACAATCATCGTGACATCACCTCCTTTTCGATAAATTTCCAAGGCAGCATCTACCGCCGAATTGCTGGCACCAACTACGATGGTTTTTTGCATCACATAGGGATGTGCTTCTTTAAAATAGTGGGTCACTTTTGGAAGGGATTCGCCGGGCACATTTAACAACATTGGGATGTCGTAAAATCCGGTTGCAATAATTAAATTCTTAACAGAATACTCCGCTTTTTCCGAGCTTACTAAAAAACCATTATTTGTTTTTTTTACAGATTCCACGTTCTCATATAATTGTATATGGAGCGCATTGGAGCGAGCAACTCTTCGGTAATATTCTAAAGCATCATCGCGGTGAGGCTTTGGATTATTCGTAATAAATGGAATACCGCCAATTTCAAGCTTTTCAGAAGTAGAAAAAAAACTCATATTCAGCGGATAATTGAACAAGGAATTTACAAGAGCCCCTTTTTCTAACACCACATAATCCAATTGCTCTTTTTTACACGCCAATGCACAAGCAATGCCAATAGGCCCGCCCCCAATAATCAGTACTTCTTTTTCAATAGTCAAAAGTTCCGTTTTTTACAAAGATAGAAAAGCCTGCTTGGTAATTCAAGTCAGGCTTTTCAAAAGAAAAGGAATTAGCCTATTTCTTAATTATTATTTTTTGAAGGTAATTGGTTTTTCCGGAGGTGGCTGTTAGAAAATAAAGGCCTTCATTAAGATAACTCGCATCCCAAACAGACTCTTCCATATTGATGCTAGCCACTTTTTGTCCGCTAATGCTAAATACATCTATGGAGGAAAGGTCAATGATTTCATTTCGATTAATTTGAAAGACAGAGCCCATGGTAGGGGAGACCATAACTTTCTTTTGATTGAAGTCGCTAACGGCAAAGGTGGCGTCTCTTATTACCACCGCATTTGGTTGCCCTAATCCGCCCTCTCCACTGTCGACTAAACTAGTTACAAAACTTCCATCAGCTTGGAATTCATCAATTTTAGCAGGCCCCCCATTTCCGAAAATATAATTTCCGGTGACCGGGTTCACGGCAATTCCTTCGGGTTGTGTAACTTCGGTTGTAAAGACTTCAAGAAAATTTCCATCAGCATCAAAACGCTTTACATTCCCGCCATTCCAATTTAACACAAGCATAGTACCATTCTCTTCGAAATGAATATTCGTGGGACCGGAGAGATCGGAACTAATAAATGACCCCTGACTTATCCCGTTTGTATCAAATTTGGTTACCGTGTTGGTTCCATAAGAGCCAACATAAAGGTTGCCATCGCTATCCCAATCCAGACCAACACTACTAGGAACACCCTCGTCGGTAAATTCATCCACAAAGGTGCCGTCTTGCTGATAACGAAGAATTTTATTGTTCGAATTGCTCCATTGAACTACATATATTAGATTGTCATTACCTATTTTCATGCGAGTTGGACTTCCTGGAACAGTGGCAAAATCTTCGATATAAGCTCCGGTGCTGGCATTGTGCTTTGTAATTCTATTTCCAACGAGGCAGGAAATAAGTACAACACCTTGATCTTCTAAAAAGAGAATATCTTGCGGCCATCCAACACCTTCACCAACGAAGAAATCATTGTCAATGAATACCTGAGGATTGTTACCGTCAATGTCGTATCGCAATATTTGCCATGGTGGATTATTAAATCCTCCTGCATCACTTACATACATATAATACTCGGGTTGGGCAAAAGTGTTCATGGTTAAACTTAAAACCAGCGTACAAAGTAAAAATTGAATAGTTTTCATAATGTTCGTTTTTATTGATTAATGACGCTAATTTCTGAAGATGAAAAAGTAGAAGGGTTCAGATTTATAAAAATGGACACATTTTCTGTACTTTAGGTTGAAATGGTCGAATCTCTGTACTGAAGAGGTGTGCATTGGAACTCTTTTTTAAAGGCGTTGTAGAAAGTTGCCTTGTTATTGAATCCAACATCGAAGTAGATGGTCTTTACACTGTAATCCGGATTTTCTAAGAGTAATCGTTTTGCTTCTTGCAGACGATAATCATTCACAAATTGATTAAAGTTTTTGCCAGATTTTTTATTAATCACTTTTGAAAGCATGTGTGTCGAAAATCCTAATTGATCTGCAAGGTGCACTAAACGTAGTTCGTTATCTATATAAGGTTTTTCAACATCCATGTGTCGAGTGAGCTTTCGGTAAAATTCGTTTAAAAGAGATTCCTCAAAAGAGCTGTCCTTATTCTCAATTGGCAGGAATAGCTCTGTGAAGAATGCCCCGTCAAAAACTTGAGGCTCTTTAATTATAAAATATCCAATGGTATAAATAGAAATACTCATTACAATGGAAATCATATAATCCCATTGACTGTTGAAAAAGTCAAAATTGACCAAAACATAATAGGAAACATATGCCAAAACAAAAGTTCCATATAAAATAATGAGGATTGAGGTCCAACGCTTTCGCAAGGTTTGATACTCTGTGATTTTTGGGCTGCGAAATACCCAGCGCATTGAAGCCACTGCATAGATGCTCATGTGAATAGCAATGAACCAAGGATTCTTAGAGAACCAATTCCATGGCACCTTAATTTCAATGGATGAAACTTGGTTCCATAAAAGGGCAGTATAGGTAATTAAAACAAGAAAGGCCGGCAAAAAATGCCAGGCATAATTAAATGAAACGTCTCGTTTATAAAGTCTTAGGAAATACAAATAAAGCAAAGGTCCCGTGGTATAATAGCAGAGGTGAGGGAGCATCTGCAAATAGGGAAAAACGGTCTCGTATCGAGTCCAATAAAGAACATATTGAAACAGAATTAATGAAAATGCGAGCACTAGTAAGCTAATAGGTAGGTGCTTCTTGTTCTTATTTAAAAGGATTGAAATAAACAGAAACAGTCCCATGGCAACGGCCAAAAGGAATATTGAAGTCCAAGAATCAAAAGAAGGAGTAGCTTGCATTTTCAAACATTTAATGTTGAAAAGTACTATAAAGCTACTAAAAGAAGTTCAATATTATAATTATTGACCTTTAAGAAATGAGTTCTTTAAGACCGGCAATGGTTGCTGTGGGGTTTTGAGCGCCAAAAACATAGCTCCCTGCGACCAGAACATCGGCACCGGCTTCTTTAAGTGCTTTTGCATTTTTATTGGTTACACCACCATCAATTTCGATTTGAGTATTTGCACCTTTACGCGTAATCAATTCTTTTAAGGCGGCAACTTTTTGATAGGTATTTTGGATAAAGCTTTGTCCGCCAAAACCCGGATTCACACTCATGATACATACCAAATCGATATCTTCAATGATATCTTCAAGCAATGAAACCGGCGTGTGTGGATTTAATGCCACACCTGCCTGCATTCCTTCTGCTTTAATGGCTTGAAGGGTGCGATGTAAATGGGTGCAAGCCTCATAATGTACTGTGAGAACATTGGCTCCAAGTTGTGCAAAGGTTTTGATGTATCGATCTGGATCTACAATCATTAAATGCACATCAATGGTTTTCTTCGCATGTTTAGAAATTGCTTTAAGTACAGGCATTCCAAATGAAATATTTGGAACGAATACCCCGTCCATAATGTCGATATGGAACCAATCGGCTTCGCTGGAATTCACCATTTCTATGTCGCGTTGAAGGTTGGCAAAATCGGCGGCTAGGATCGAGGGGGCAATAAGGGTATCTTTCATGATTATAGAAGAAATGGATTTAACATTCGTTGAATATTCTTTGATAGATGATGTAGCTTATTTTGATTCAAATAGGCTTTCACCTGGTCTAATTGAGTATTTGTTTTTACAATATTGAATTCCGAGCTATATTCGCTAAAAATGGGATATTTTATCGGATAATTAATAATGGTTAATAAATCATAGTGTCTATTATCATCGCAAATTTTCTTGAGGTAAAGGTCATCAATTACTTTCTTGTCACCTTCTAAAACTTGAAAAAAATTACCGAATCCAAACAATAATATTCCTTTTATGCCAGCTTCGTTATTTTTAGTTTGTGTAGTAGCAAATATATTTTCAATTTCTATGGCAGTGAGCCCTTCTTTTGCTTTACTTATATAACAAATAGTGTGATTCATTAAATTGGTGAGGTGTTTATTTGTATAAAGATAAAAAAAACCTCCGGTAATCAGCCGGAGGTTATTCATCAATCAAAAAACGAACAGTTATTTTTTTAACTGTTGTTGCTGTAAGGGTCTAGCCCAAATAGGTTTTCAAGATTTTACTTCTTGAGGTATGTTTTAGCCTACGAATGGCTTTTTCCTTAATTTGTCGAACACGCTCACGTGTTAAATCGAAGGTCTCTCCAATTTCTTCAAGCGTCATAGGATGTTGGTTTCCTAATCCGAAATACAAACGAATTACATCAGCCTCACGCGGAGTTAATGTTTCCAAGGCACGTTCAATTTCAGTTCGAAGAGATTCGTGTAATAAAGTACGATCCGGATTTGGAGACTCACCACTACGCAATACATCGTAAAGGTTTGAGTCTTCACCTTCAACCAATGGCGCATCCATGGATACATGACGTCCGGAGTTTTTCATGGACTCCTTTACATCATTAATAGTCATGTCCAATTCTTTTGCGATTTCCTCTGCAGAAGGCGGACGTTCGTGTGCTTGTTCTAGGAACGCGTATGTTTTGTTTATTTTGTTGATACTTCCAATTTTGTTCAAAGGAAGACGTACAATACGAGATTGCTCGGCTAAGGCCTGAAGAATGGACTGTCGAATCCACCAAACGGCGTAAGAAATAAACTTAAATCCACGGGTTTCGTCAAAACGTTGTGCAGCTTTAATAAGCCCAAGGTTCCCTTCATTAATTAAATCGGGAAGTGTCAAACCTTGATTTTGGTATTGTTTTGCTACGGAAACCACGAAACGCAAGTTGGCTTTGGTCAATTTTTCCAATGCACGTTGGTCACCCGCTTTGATGCGCTGTGCCAACTCTACTTCTTCGTCTGCGGTAATTAAGTCAACTTTTCCAATTTCTTGTAGATACTTGTCTAAGGAAGCGGTTTCACGATTGGTAACCTGCTTTGTAATTTTAAGTTGTCTCATTAAGGGGTTCTCCTAACTTTTTTAGATTAAATTTCCTCTTGTAGGTAGTTATACGTAGGATAGATGCAAAATGTTACAATAAGTTCACTTTTTTCTTTAAAAAAAACAAAGCCTTCAATGTTGAAGGCTTTGATAGCAATGTATTATGAAAAGAAAAATTAATCTCTTCTTCGGTCTCGATTTCTATTATCTCGGTCACCACCTCGATTGTCACGTCCACCACTGCGGTTATCACGTCCACCACTTCGCTTATCATCACGAGGTGGGCGCTCTACATAACCTTCCGGTTTTGGTAAAAGTGCTTTTCTTGAAACCTTATCCTTTTTGGTTCTAGGGTCTACACCAAAGTATTTCACATCAAAAACGTCACCCATGTTTACCACATCGGTTACATTTTCGGTGCGTTTCCAATCCAATTCAGAAACGTGAAGTAGTACTTCATTTCCAGGTGCATCCATATACTCAACAACAGCTCCAAAATCAAGGATCTTGATCACTTTTACTTCGTATACGCTTCCAACTTCAGGTTTAAAGGTAAGAGAATCGATTTTTGCCAAAACAGCATCAATCCCTTCTTGGTTGGTACCTAAAATTTCCACAATTCCTTCTTCTGTTACAGGATCTTCATTGATAACAATCGTTGTTTTGGTTGTTTTCTGAAGTTCTTGGATTACTTTTCCACCTGGTCCAATTAAGGCTCCAATGTATTCATTTGGAATAGTAACTGTAACCATTTTAGGAGCATGAGCTTTCACATCGGCATTTGGCGCAGCAATCGTTTCGGTTAGTTTACCCAATATGTGCAAACGACCGTCGCGTGCTTGTTTCAAAGCGTTCACTAAAATCTCATAGGAAAGTCCTTTAACCTTTATGTCCATTTGACAGGCTGTAATTCCGTCTGCAGTTCCGGTAACTTTGAAATCCATATCACCTAAGTGATCTTCATCTCCTAGGATGTCCGATAACACGGCATATTTTCCACTTTTAGCATCAGAAATCAATCCCATGGCAATACCGGAAACAGGTTTAATTAATTGAACTCCCGCATCCATCAATGCCATAGTTCCACTACATACAGTGGCCATAGATGAGGATCCGTTACTTTCCAATACTTCCGAAACTACACGAACCGTATAAGGACAATCTTTTGGGATCATTCCTTTTAACGCTCGTTGCGCTAAGTTTCCGTGTCCCACTTCACGACGTGAAGTACCTCGAATAGGTCTAGCTTCACCGGTTGAGAAAGGAGGGAAGTTATAGTGAAGGTAGAATGTTTCTTCTCCCTCAAAAGATGGCATATCAATTTGATTTGCTTCTCTTGAAGTTCCCAGGGTTACAGTAGCCAAGGCTTGAGTTTCCCCACGGGTAAAGATGGCTGAACCGTGTGTTGAAGGTAAATAGTCAACTTCACACCAGATAGGGCGAATTTCAGTTGTTTTTCTACCATCTAAACGAAGTCCTTCGTTCAAAGTAAGGTCACGAACGGCTTCCTTTTCTGCTTTATAATAGTATTTTGAAATTAAATCACCGTAATCTTCCACCTCTTCTTCAGAGAATGAAGCAACGATTTCTTCCTTAATTTCTGAAAACGCAGCGCTTCTTTCATGTTTAGAAGAACCAGCTTTTGCTACAGCATATACTTTATCGTATGCCATGTCGTGAATCTTTTTCTCCAAAGCTTCATCGGCTCTTTCTGCTTCGTATTCACGAACTTCTTTTTTTCCGAAAGCTTCTGCTAATCGAACCTGAGCAGCACACTGGACCTTAATGGCTTCATGCGCAGCTTTAATAGCTTCGGTCATTTCCTCTTCTGAAATTTCCTTCATTTCACCTTCCACCATCATTACTGAGTCGGCAGAAGCACCAATGACCATATCCAAGTCACTTTCTTCCAATTGGGCTCTAGATGGGTTGATGATAAATTCACCATTGATTCGTCCAACTCTTACTTCAGAAATAGGACATTCAAATGGGAAGTCGGACAATTGGATCGCCGCAGAAGCTGCTAATCCAGCCATTGCATCGGGCATGACTTCATCGTCGTGAGACATTAGTTGAATCATCACTTGAGTTTCAGAATGATAATCTTTTGGGAATAGTGGACGAAGTACACGATCTACTAAACGCATGGTTAATACTTCACCATCGCTTGGGCGCGCTTCTCTTTTGAAGAATCCTCCCGGATAACGACCCGAAGCCGCAAATTTTTCACGGTAATCCACAGTTAGTGGAAGAAAGTCTACATCACTTTGTTTGTAGTTAGAAACAACCGTACAAAGCAACATACAGTTACCCGATTGAACCACTACGGAACCATGGGCTTGTTTTGCTAATTTTCCGGTTTCAAGCGTAATTTCACGCCCGTCACCGAGGTCAATGACCTCTCTAAATACTTTAGGTATCATTTGTTTTTCATTTTAGTGCCTAAGGGGCACCGTTACTAATGGTCAAGGTTTGGGTTTCAAACCTAGTGTTGTGTTGTTGTGTGGTTTGACCAATGAAAAACTAGGGGTAGCTTTTTCTTTGTAAATTTTCAGAAATATACTGAAAAAATAAAAAAAGGGACACTCAAAGCGTCCCTTTTTTGGCTTACTTACGTAATCCTAATTCTTTTATAATGGCACGGTATCTCATGATATCCTTCTTCATTAGATAATCCAATAAAGAACGACGCTTACCTACCATACGAACCAAAGAACGCTCTGTGTTGTAGTCCTTGTGATTTTTCTTAAGGTGTTCGGTAAGGTGTTGGATACGGTGTGTGAACAAAGCGATTTGACCTTCAGCAGAGCCTGTGTCGGTTGCGCTTTTACCGTGTTTTTTAAAAAGTTTTTGTTTTTCTTCAGATGTTAAATACATGCCAATATTATTTAAATGATTTTTATGTATGTTGATAACCTTGTGATTATCGAGCGGCAAAAGTACAAAAAGCAAAAGAAAAAATAGGTAGTATTGTATAAATATTTTAATTATTAAATACTGAAAGAAACCCTTTTACGTTAAATTAGACATAAAACCATAACTTAAAGACCTACCATTATGAGAACTAAAATAAAGAAAATCGCCCTTTTTTCTTTTGTTGCTGTGTTATTTGCCGCAGTTTCATGTAAAAGTGATGACGATGCTGCAAGCAATCAGGAAGTAAATTTTTCTGCGGAAAATACTGCCTTTGCTGCTCAAACCGATAATATCGTTGAAGGAGCTCAGAATATTGTGGAAGGGGGCTATGTTCAAATTGAGGAACCGGGACAAAGAATGCCAAATTCTATTTTTCCGGAATGCACGGCCTTTACAATAACCACAAATGGTAATGGAGGCACCATTCTTTTAGATTTTGGAGATGAGTGCACGCTCTACAATGGAGCCGTTGTATCAGGAAAGATTAGTATGGAGTACGGTCCTCTGGTGGCCGGCACTAGAAATATCGATTATACCTATTTGAATTTTACCTACAATCAGAACGGCATTGAGGGAGGAGGAACCATTAATCGTACCCTTGAAAATAGCAATGGAAATCCGCAATCAACCGTAAGTGAGGATATTACTATTAGTTTTCCCGGAACTTCCGTGACTGCCAATAGAGATGGCTTGCGCATTACCGAATGGGTGGAAGGAGTTGGCAGTGGTACCTGGATGGATAATGTGTATCACATTACCGGAACTTGGCAAACAGTATTGAGCAATGGTTTTGAGCGTACCGGAGAAGTGACTGAACGATTGGTAAGAGAAATGACTTGCCTTTATTTCGTGAGTGGACGTATCGAAGTGAATCAAGAGGCATTAACCGGAATACTAGATTTTGGTGATGGCACTTGCGATGGGTTCGCAACCATTATTTTTAACGGTATTGAATATCCGGTGCTGTTAGGAAATTAAATAGTAGAAAAGAAAAAAACCGCCTTCTGGCGGTTTTTTTTATGCTAAATTTTTCTCCCTTAGTGGTCGATTCAAAATCAAATCAAGGTATAGATTAATTTTTCGTTTTAGATCTTTACGATGACTAATAAAATCTAAAAAGCCATGTTCCAATAAAAATTCTGCTGTTTGAAAACCTTCAGGTAATTCTTTACCTGTGGTATCGCGTACAACCCGAGGACCTGCAAATCCAATCAAAGCTCCTGGCTCACTAATATTGATGTCCCCCAACATCGCAAAAGATGCGGTGGTACCACCGGTTGTGGGGTCTGTACACAAGGAGATGTAAGGTATTTGTGCTTTTGATAGCTGTGCTAATTTAGCGCTGGTTTTCGCTAATTGCATCAGGGATAGCGCCGCTTCCATCATTCGTGCTCCTCCACTTTTCGAAATAATCATAAAGGGTATCTTGTGCTTTAAAGAATAATCTGCAGCACGCGCAATCTTTTCACCTACGACACTTCCCATGGAACCTCCAATAAAACTAAAATCCATACAAGCGATCACTAAATTCTCGCCCATCGATTTTCCAACCGCAGTTCTCACGGCATCCACAAGGCCGGTTTTGTCTTGCGCATCTTTTAATCGATCGGGGTATTTTTTAGTGTCCTCAAACTTTAAAGTGTCTTTCGACGCTAAAGTTTTATCCAATTCTTTGAATTTTCCATCGTCAAAAAGAATTTCAAAATATTCTTTACTTCCAATTCGTACGTGATACCCATCTTCCGGGCTCACATAGAAGTTTTTTTCAAGCTCATCGGCATCAACTATTTTGCCCGTTGGGGATTTATACCATAGCCCTTTTGGAACATCCTTTTTATCTTCCGTAGGAGTTTGAATCCCTTTTTTTGTCCGTTTAAACCAAGCCATATAGAGGAGTTTGTCTTGTTTTTATAGTGTATTTACATTATTCAAGTCTTCAAAAGCTTGAATTAATCGTTTTTTGAAGGTAACTTCTCCTTCGCGTAACCACTTTCTGGGGTCGTAATATTTTTTATTTGGAACATCACTGCCATCGGGATTACCAATTTGGGTTCTTAAGTAATCGATGTTATTCACCATATAATCTCGAATTCCTTCTGTAAAAGCAAATTGTAAATCGGTGTCGATATTCATTTTTACTACGCCATAACCAATGGCTTCTCTTATCTCATCGAGGGTAGATCCGCTACCTCCATGAAAGACAAAATCAACTGGATTTAATCCTGTGTTGAATTTCTTCTGAACAAAATCTTGGGAATTGCGCAAAATTTTTGGTGTAAGTTTCACATTACCAGGCTTATATACTCCGTGTACATTTCCAAAAGCTGCAGCGACAGTGAATTGATTGCTCACCTTCATCAATTCTTCATAAGCATAAGCCACTTCTTCTGGCTGGGTGTACAATTTCGAACTATCAACATCGCTATTGTCAACACCATCTTCTTCTCCTCCTGTAATCCCCAATTCGATTTCCAGCGTCATGTTCATTTTGCTCATGCGTTCCAAATAACGCTTACAAATTTCAATATTCTCTTCAATAGGTTCTTCAGAAAGATCAATCATATGAGAACTGTATAGAGAACTACCGGCTCTTTTAAAATGGTCCTCACTCGCATCAAGCAAGCCGTCAATCCATGGTAATAAATTCTTAGCGCAATGGTCTGTATGCAAAATTACAGTACTTCCATAGGCTTTAGCCAATTCATGTATATGTCTGGCGCCCGCAATTCCTCCCGCAATGGCAGCTTTTTGCTGATCGTTGGACAGTCCTTTGCCGGCATTGAATTGTGCACCACCATTTGAAAACTGAATAATAACAGGGGCATTTAGTTCTTTTGCCGTTTCAAGAACGGTATTAATGGTATTTGATCCAACCACATTCACCGCAGGCATAGCAAATTGCTTTTCCTTGGCCAGTTTAAATATTTGTTGAACGTCTTTTCCGGTAGCAACTCCCGGTTGGATGGAATGACTCATGCGATAGTTGTTTAGCTTACAAAAGTAAAAAAAAATGTGGTTAAAAGGGATAGTTGATTCCTATGTTATAAACAGCGTTTGAAAAATTATACTGTTTAAACCAACGCTCGCCTTCGGGTAGGCCGGGGTCATGGGTTTTGAAGCCAGTATCAAAACGAATTACGAAGAAACCAAAATCATAACGGAGTCCTACACCGGTGGCTAAAGCAATCTCTTTTAAGTCTTTTAATCCTTCAAATTGAAATTCAGGAACGTCAAAATCGTCGAAAATATTCCAAATGTTTCCTGCGTCTGCAAAGAACGCTCCTTTGAAACTCCCTAATATTGGAAATCGGTATTCTCCATTAAAGGCTAATTTAAAGTTAGCTTCATTAAAATCGAGCAGACCGCCACTGCTCCCCGGACCTAGATCGTAAGCACGCCAACCTCGGTTGTCGTTTGCACCTCCGGCGAAGTAACTTCTGGTAAATGGGATGCTGGTGCTGTTTCCATAAGGGATAGCAATACCACCAAACCCCCTGAAGGCAAAAATAGTTCCATCGTCGAAAGTCCAATGTCGAATATAGTTGGTTTCGAATTTTGCGTATTGGGAATAGGCGACTCCAAATAATTCAGATTGACCTATTACATTTTCCTTGAGATTTGCCAATGATGAAATGGCGGATAGAAAGTTTCCTGCCAGTTCCACCTTGAGGCTAACACGAGAAAAACTATTGTCATAGATATTCTGACGGCTGTCCCGAATCCAAGTAAAATTACTGGCAAAAATGAGGTTGTTGTCGGTAAGTCTGCTTTGCCGTTGAACAACACGAAGAAATTGTTCATCGGTTTCAGGTGTTCTGTTTAATTCTGTAGATGTCAAATATTCCAAATAAAATAAATTGATTTCATCCGGGATTTCAAGTTGGTTATCATCATTTTGGAACTCGTAACCTACTTCCTCGGCAAGATCATTGAGTAGGTCGTAAGAGGTTTTGTAAACATTGAAATAATTTTCAGGATTCAAATTTCGAACATACTGTAAATTAACCAAGTCGAATTGATTGGTTCGGATGTTTGATGGTTTCCATCGGTAACTAAATACCCCGTTCGTACTTTGGCGGTCCAAACCAATATTTTTTTGAGCGTTAATCCCCGTACTAATCGTTGTTAGTGGCGACATATACTTCGGAATAAACTTGGTTGTATTAACAGGGAATAGGATGCTAGGAAAAGATAGGCCTAAATTGAACCCAACGTCTGAGGAGTTAAAAAACCGGCTATTTGGATCTCCGTTGTCCTTAGTGGAACCCACACTACCACTTCCTGAAATTTCTAAATTCTCGGCACCCCTAAATACATTTCTAATTAAAAAAGTACTACTAAAACCTATTCCAAACTGTTGGATGGTAGAGGTATATGCATCAAAGTCGATTGATAAATTATATTTCTTTCTAGGGGTTAGAATAATAGTTGAAATAAGCCCTGTTCCTGTGCTATCCCTTGGGTCTTCTTGGTAATTAATGGTAGGATATCTGAAATTTCGCAATTCGCTAATTTGATTATAGGTGAGGGTGCGGTCGATATCTTTAAAGATGTTTCCCGGGCTAATTGAAACGGCATCTGTAAGTGCCTTTGGTCTGTATTTTAATTTTTCATAGCCAAATAATTCATAACCTTTATAATTAACTGAATCGGTAAAAGCTTTGTTTCGATTTTCGAAATTGTAATCGGTAATTATGCGTACATCAGTAATTTTATAAATCTTAAAGGGCTCTGTGGAGGAAATACTGTCACCAACGGTAATTCTTCGATCTGGAATAATGTATTCTACGTTAACTTTCTGCCCCAATTTGTTTGTGTCGGCTTCAAAAGTCACATAATCTTGATCGAAGTAGTACAATCCGGAATTTCGCATTTGTAAAGTAATTCTAGACCTTTCATTATCAAAGTTGGCCACATCATATTGCTCCCCCGGACGTATAAAAGTTCGTTTCTTTCTAAGCTGAAAAAGAGAATCCACGATGGGCGAACTAATTTTTTCTGAAATGGAATCGATGTTATAAGGTTTTTTCCTATTGATATAATAGGTTACACTTCCTCTTTTCTCTTTGATACTATCCCGCTGAATTTCATATTTTCCACTTACATTGAACCACCCTTTGTTATAGAAATACTTTTGGATTTGTTTTAGAGATTTTTCGGATTTCTTTTCATCAATAACAACAGGTGCCTCACCTATTTTCTGAAGCCATTGATTAAATTTTACCTTGCTGGTGTCTAAAGCAACCACTTGTTTTCTGGAAAGTAGATTCTCTAGACGTTGTTCTCGCTTTGGTTTTCTAGTAAGCCATGCTTGAAAGGTAGAATCGGGTTTAGGTTCAGCGAGGTTGTAGACATGAAGGCTGAAAGGTAGGTTGATAATGGGAATGCGTTGGTTCGGCTTCTGCGAAATTAAACTGTAAGCTTCATCATTTTTACTTTCTTCTCCGTCAATGACTACCTTATTGTTTATTAACAACATTTCCGGGTCGTTCAAATGCTGTACGGCATTACACGATGCCAGAAGCAGTGCAATTCCTAAAAATAATGATATTTTTGTGAGGGTTGGAGTCAATGAATTTAGATTTCTCTCATTCAAAAATAGAATAATTTTGACAAGCAATAACGAAATAAAATTAATAACGAGTCTGCATCAAAAAAAGTACCGAATTAAACACGGACTATTTGTTGCAGAAGGGGCAAAATTAATTGCCGACTTGTTTCATTCAAACCTTAAATTGAAATATTTCTTTGCTCAGGAAGGAACCTTGCCCGGCTTGCCTTCACCGGAATATCTGTCGGAAAAGGAACTTCAAAAAATGAGTGCGTTGAAAAACACCAACGGTTGGTTGGCCGTCTTTCAAATTCCAGATGAAGAAACTATTCCCGACGACGATCTGATTGTAGTTTTGGACACAGTGAGAGATCCTGGAAACCTTGGGACCATCATTCGACTTTGTGATTGGTTTGGTGTAAAGCATTTGGTCTGTTCCGAAGATACTGTCGATAGCTTTAATCCAAAAGTGGTGCAATCTACAATGGGTTCAATTGCCCGTGTAACTATTCATTATACCAGCATAGTAGAATTTCTAACGACAACAAAACTTCCAATTTTCGGCGCTGTTTTAGAAGGCGATAATGTGTATAAAACAAGTCTGCCAGAAGCCGCTGTTTTAGTGATGGGAAGTGAAGCAAATGGGATTTCGGAGTCAATTCTTACAAAATTGAATCATCGAATTACCATACCTAATTTCAGAAAGAGCGAAGGGGCTGAAAGTCTCAATGTCGCAACGGCTACAGGGATTCTTTTAAATGAATTCCGCCGCTCTATTGAAAGGTAAAGTTGATAAAAACACCCCGAGTTTTCATCGATGCCACATTTGAAGTCCAAGGGCTATTAGGGTCGTCATCTCGAACTAATTCATCACTCGTTGCAAAAACACCTCGAATAGAAGGAGAGAATTTGAAATAGAAAAGGTAGAGGTCAATTCCAAACCCAACTTCGTAATAGCCGGTGCCTTGAGACATGCGAAATTGCCCAATGCTGTTGTCTTCAGGATTGTTTTCGTTGCTACCCAAATTAAGGGAGCGAGATATCCCCACAACCACAAAAGGTTTAATATTATTGATGCGCTTCGTTGAAAATTTGAGCAATAACGGAACATGGATGTAAGTAGACTTCACCTCTCGAAGAAAATCACGTTCTTCTTCAAATCCGGGAAACATCAAATTACGTTGGGTAAAGTAAATACCCGGCTCTAATCGTAAATTGATGTATTGATTGATTCGTAAATCACCAATAAGTCCAACATTGAAGCCTGTCTGAGTTTCTACTAGAATATCGGTTTCTCTGTCTGAAATTTGGTTGTTGTAGTCGAATTTAAAGTCGTATTGATTAAAACCTAAAAAATAGCCCCAGGAGAGGAGTCTATTATCGAAGGTTTCTAAATTGGCTAAACGTTCTTTACTGAATAATTGGCCAAATACCGAATTACTCATCATTAGAAACGCAAATACTACTAAAACGTGCTTCATAATTATTTCGTGGCCCTATAAATAGTTGCTACTCCCAGAGTTTGTGGTTTATTTTCCACTTCTATAAACCCAATTTTACGTAAAATATTGTTAAGCTTTTCTCCAAATGGAAAAACAGAAGCACTTTCACTTAAATAGCGATATGCCACCTTGTCTTTTGAGAAAATTTTTCCAATAATAGGTAAAATTCCTTTACTGTAGAGGTGATATCCTTGTTTCCAAGGAAACCTAGTTGGAACCGAGGTTTCCAAAATAATGAAAATACCTCCCGGGCTTAAGACACGGTAAATTTCGGATAACCCTAATTCGAGGGTTTCAAAATTTCTTATTCCGAAAGAAACGGTAATGGCTTCAAAACTATTGTCTTCAAACGGAAGTGCTTCACTATCCCCTTTGATGAAACTCAATTCGCATGAGTAGTTCTCTTTAGCGATTTTTTTTCGTGCAACCGATAGCATCCCTTCGGAAAGATCGAGCCCTACAATTTTAGCTCCTTGTAGGGTTTCAGCAAATTGTATCGCAAGATCACCGGTGCCAGTAGCAATATCAAGTACGGCCGAAGGATTCTTGTCTTGAACCATTCGCACTACTTTTTTTCGCCACTGAATATCGGTGCCCAAAGAGATTACTCGATTTAAACCATCATAATTACCGGAAATGGTATCGAACATTTGTTCAACCTGTTCCTTTTTATTCAGATTAGAATCCTTGTAAGGTGTTATTTTCTTTTCCATAAATGCGGATGCAAAATTACTATTTTTTAGGAGAATAGCAGCCTTAGAGCGAAGAAGAATGTGTAGGGTAAAATAATACCAAATGATTCAATTTTTGTACTTTTGTCCCTCAAAGTTCTTACTTACACGTATGAAAATTATAATTGCCGGCGCCGGCGAAGTGGGATTTCATCTAGCAAAACTGCTTTCTTTCGAATCTCAAGATATTACGCTTATAGACAACAATCGTGATGCCCTGAACTATGCCGATACCCATTTGGATATTCGTGTAATCCGGGGTGATGCCACTTCGATATCAGTTTTAAAGGATTCCCAGGTTGATCGAACCGACTTGGTGATTGGGGTTACGTCAAGTGAAACCACCAATATTACTGCTTGTGTTTTGGCAAAGCAATTAGGAGCGAAGAGAACAATTGCGCGTATTTCAAATACCGAATTCCTAGATAATAAAGACGAAGTGGGATTTACCAAATTTGGAATTGACGAACTTATTTCTCCGGAATCCCTAGCGGCCAATGAAATAGAATTACTTCTCAACCAAAGTGCTTTTAACGATACCTATGAATTTGAGGATGGTGCACTTACCATGATTGGTTTGCATTTATCCAGAACGGCTTTGTTTGTTGATAAAACCGTTAAAGAAGTAGGATCCTTATATCCCGAACTTAAATATGTTCCTATCGCTATCCAACGGTATGGAACTCAATATACCCTAATTCCCAGAGGAGATACCCAATTCAAAGAGGGAGACCAAGTATATTTCACCACAACAGAGAAAGGGGTAGACCAGATTTTTAAACTTTCCGGAAAAGTCAAAGACGATATTAAAAATGTAATGATCCTTGGGGGGAGTAGTATCGGTCGAAAAACAGCAAAGGATCTTTGTGAAAGTCGTTTTAACGTAAAGTTGATTGAAAATAACAAAGAAAAGGCCTTTGAGATTGCCGATGATGTGCCCAATTGTTTGGTGATTAATGGCGATGGAAGAAACGTTGAGCTTTTAACAGAAGAATCGATTTCCGAAATGGATGCTTTTATTGCGGTAACAGGGAATAGTGAGACGAACATCATGTCTTGCTTAGTAGCCAAATCAAAAGGGGTTAGAAAGACCATTGCCTTAGTTGAAAACATGGATTATTTTCAATTGTCTCATTCCATAGGTATCGATACCTTAATTAATAAAAAACTTTTGGCGGCAAATCATATTTTCCGTCATATCCGTCAAGGAGAAATTGTGGCAATGACGCGCTTGAACAACATGAATGCTGAGCTTTTAGAATTCATTGTTTCACCAAATTCGGCAGTTTGTAACGAAAAAATAAAATCTATTGATTTTCCGCGATCGGCCATTATTGGAGGGGTGATAAGAAATGGTATTGGGATGATTGCCCTTGGAGATTTCCAGATACAGCAAGGCGATCGTATCGTAGTATGTTGTCTTCCTCAGTCCATCAAGAAAGTTGAAAAACTTTTTGTCTAATGAGTGTCTTCAAAACCATTAACTTTCGAATTATTTCCCATCTCATGGGATTGTTGTTATTGGTGAATGGCGGTTTTATGCTTCTTTCTGCTTTTGTGAGCTTAATGTATGACGATGGCGTTGTTCAATCGATGTTCTATGCCGCTTCCTTAACGTTTCTAATTGGTGGGATTATCATGTTTTTCTCAAGACACCACCGTAAGGAAATTCAGAAAAAAGAAGGATACATGATTGTATCCTTGGGATGGATTATTATGGCCTTGGCTGGAACCATGCCTTATTTGTTCACAGGAGCGATCCCCAGCTTCACCAATGCTTTTTTTGAAACTATGAGCGGCTATACCACTACGGGTGCTTCCATATTAAGTGATATTGAAAGCGTTCCTAAAGGGGTTTTGTTTTGGAGAAGCATTACCCATTGGATTGGAGGGATGGGGATTATTGTTTTAGCCATTGCAATTTTACCATTATTAGGAATAGGGGGGATGCAGTTATTTGCTGCAGAAGCTCCCGGACCTGCAGGGGATAAATTACACCCGCGAATTACCGATACAGCCAAGCGATTATGGCTTATTTATGTAGGGTATACATTGGCTGAGACCTTGTTGCTTTGGGCAGCGGGGATGACCTTTTTTGACGCCATTAATCATTCTTTAAGCACCTTAAGTACAGGTGGATTTTCGACTAAAAATGCTAGTGTCGCGTATTATAATAGTCAGCCATTAATTCAATATATAATTATTGTATTCATGTTCTTAGCGGGAACCAATTTTGTTTTAAGCTATTTCGCTTTTAAGACGAAATTCAGTAAAATTTTAAGGGACGAAGAGTTCAAATTGTACTTCTATTTTGTTGTAGGATTGACCTTAGTTGCGGCTCTTTTTATCTATTTCAAAGCAGATCCGAGCATGTCTACCATCGATCATCCCATGGTTTATGGACCCTTAGAAAGTGCTTTTCGGCACGGATTGTTTCAGGTCTTAGCTGTTGTAACGACGACCGGGTTTGTCTCCGCCGATTTTACTGCTTGGACGCCTTTTCTCACCATATTTTTCTTTGGTTTAATGTTTTTGGGTGGTTCGGCTGGTTCCACGGCTGGGGGGATAAAAATTGTGAGGCATTTAATCATGATTAAAAATGGAATTTTAGAATTCAAACGAACCTTACATCCGAATGCCATTTTACCGGTACGCTATAACCACAAGGCAGTACAGCAGCCTATTGTTTTTAATATTTTGGCATTTTTTATACTGTATATGCTTTCTTTTATAATAGGGGTGCTTGTATTTTCTTTAATGGGATTGGATTTTCAAACCTCCCTTGGAGGTGCTGCTTCTACACTTGGAAATGTAGGTCCTGCTTTAGGAGATTTAGGACCGGTTGAAAATTATGGAGGACTCCCTGTTGCGGCAAAATGGTGGGCTAGTTTCTTGATGCTTATTGGTCGTTTAGAGCTATTTACCGTATTAATATTGTTTACTCCCTTTTTCTGGAGAAGACGATAATTATTTCAGGCTTGTAATTTCAATTTCTACTCTGCGATCAAATTCATCACCTTCTCCCGTTGGATGCCGATAGGCCATCCCTAAGTAGCGCATTCTGCTTTTTTGCACGCCATTTTTAAGTAGGTAATTATATAACGACTTTGCCCTGGCTTCGGAGAGATCGTTTTTGCCGGTACGTACATTTTTTAAATCGATATAGGGCTTATACTTATCCCCACAACAAATATGTCCAATCAGCTTAAATTTAATGGTTGGATATAATTTTAAAAAAGCCAAAAGTTCTTCCAAAGTATTTTTACTTTCATCCATGATAACATCCTGGTCTGGATAAAACATAATTCCTTGCAAAGTGACTTTATCACCAATTTTCGGATTTTTTAAATTTCGAATCGAAGGTAGTACGGGCTTAGAGATAACAGGAGCTTCCACAATTTCTCCGACCACAGGAATATGGTCTTCTTTTCGATGAATAAATACATCTACACGTCTGTTATTGGCCGATTCACTGTCTAGTTCTCCAAGTCCGACCGATGAGATAATGGTGAAAGCACGAAGTTCGCTCTTGACATTTTCGGCTCGTTTTCGTGATAGTTCTAAATTATAATCTTTTTCACCCACACTATTCGTATACCCGATGATGTGTATGTCGTATAGGTCTTTTTGGTCAAGTTGATTAAGACTGTCTATGAATCGCCTGTGGTTCTCATTTAGTTCATATTGATCGTTTTCATAGTACAATGAGAATTGCTTTTCTTGGCTGTGCATGCTAGAGCAAGAAATCGTCAAAAAACAAATGAAAAGAATCTTTTCCATCTTATAAATGTACAGAATGAAGATTAAAAATAGCTATTTCAATAAAAATCATATCAAAAATTGACTTAGGTGTTATTCTGTGGTAACCCATTATAATTCTATGAGTTGAGTGGGGTATCGCTGAAATAGCTGTCTTTAGAGCTTATTAAATGATATGGGTGAAAAATTTTAATGAATGCTGTTTTTTTAATTGTTAAGTAATTAATTATTAATTAGTTTTAGCATTCATTAATAACCTAACCTATGAAAAAAATTACAATCGTTTTGGCGCTTATAGTCGCCTCTTTTACGGGCTATGCCCAAGTACAAAACTATAACCTAGGAGATATCGTAGACGATTTTACCGTTACGGATATCGAAGGAAATGAACATAACCTGTATAGTATTACAGCTCAAGGGAAGTACGTTTTTCTAGATTTCTTTTTTGTCGACTGCGTTCCTTGTCAAACCTGGCAGCCTACGTTTAGTGAATTGCACGATAAATATGGATGTAACCAAGGTGAAGTTTACTGTTTGTCTATTAACCGAGGATTTGATACGGACGAGCAAGTAATTGCCTATGAAGAAATGTATGGAGGACCTTTTAATCATGCGCCTGCTGCGAGTGGGGATGGAGGAAGTGCTGCCGTAGATACCAATTTTGGGGTTTCGGCTTATCCAACTTTTTGTTTGATTAATCCAAATAATGAAATTATTAATTTGGATATATGGCCTTTAACAGGTGTTGAAACCTTTGAAGCTGCTTTCCCGGCAGGTTTTGAACCAGAACCGGCGAGTTGTAGTATTTTGAATATTGGCGATCAAGCACAGGTCTTTAACTTTTCTGTATATCCAAATCCCGTAAGTTCGAATGAAATGGTTTCGTTTAAGTTATCTGAACCTTCTGAAGGAACTATGAAAGTATACAGTATTTCAGGTCAACAACTCTATGCCCGTTCGTTTGAAGGACAAGTAGTTCAATTGGAAGTGAAGCTTTCTTCAGGAACTTATTTTGTTTCCATTGAGAGTGAACTTGGAACTTCAAATAAGAGTTTTATTGTAAAATAATCCTATCGAAGGAATAAAAAAGCCCGCAAATTGCGGGCTTTTTTTATTGTAATACTTCTTTAATGCGTTTCATTGCTTCTCTAATATCCGATTCGGATGCGGCATAGGAGATGCGAATGCAATTAGGATCTCCGAAGGCTTCACCAGTCACTGTCGCAACTCCGGCCTCTGCTAAGAGAAATAAGGCAAAATCTTCTGCACTTTGAATGGTATGTCCTTTTAAAGATTTTCCGAAAAAATAAGAAATGTCGGGAAATACATAAAAAGCCCCTTCCGGTTCGTTGGTTTTGAATCCGGGAATTTCAGCCAAAAGACTCAATATTAATTTCCTTCGTTCTTTAAAGGCATCCACCATATATTGAATCTTACTAGGTGGGTTCTCTAAAGCGGTAATGGTCGCAATTTGAGCAATGCAATTGGCGCCGCTAGTTACCTGTCCCTGCATTTTATTACAGGCCCGAGCAATGTATTCTGGAGCTCCGATGTAGCCAATTCGCCACCCTGTCATGGAGTAGGCTTTTGAAACGCCATTGACGGTCACCGTGCGGTCATACATATCTTCAAAACTGGCCATAGAAACGTGATCACCCACGAAATTAATGTGCTCATAGATTTCGTCACTAATCACAATAATATTTGGATATTTCACCAAAACATCGGCCAAGGCTCGAAGTTCTTCTTTGCTATATACCGATCCACTTGGGTTACAAGGGGAGCTGTAAATCATCATTTTTGACCTTGGTGTAATAGCAGCTTCTAGCGCTTCAGGGGTAATTTTAAAGTCGTTTTCAATAGTGGCTGGTATTTCCACGGGAACTCCTCCGGCTACCATGGAAATATCGGCATAACTCACCCAATACGGGGCAGGAAGCAATACTTCGTCACCTTCATTCAGTAGTACCTGAGCCAAATTCGCCAAAGATTGCTTGGCTCCGGTAGAGACCACAATTTGTGCAGGGCTATAGGTAAGGTCATTGTCTCGTTTAAACTTATGGATAATGGCTTTTTTTAAGTCCAGATAGCCATCAACGGGACTGTAAGAATGATAATCGTCTTTTATCGCTTGAATAGCAGCATCTTTTACAAAATCGGGAATTGTAAAATCCGGTTCTCCTAAACTCAATCCAATGATGTTCTTACCTTGTTCTTTTAATTCGCGAGCTTTGGCAGCCATAGCCAAAGTGGCCGATGTCGACATTTCATTAACGCGACGAGACAATTTTGGATTCATAAATTAGGAGGATATCACTGGTTTGACCCCCATTTCCTTTAAATATCTGAAATGGGCGATAATTGCTTTTCTCGTTGTTTTGTATTCGTTATACGGTAAATTAAATTCTTTTGCTGTATTCTTCACGATTTGAGAGATCTTCGTGTAATGAATATGGCTGATGTTTGGAAAAATATGATGCTCTACCTGATGGTTCAATCCTCCGGTAAACCAGTTCACAATTTTATTTTTTGTTGAAAAATTCACCGTGGTAAATAATTGGTGAATGGCCCAAGTATTCTTCATGGTGCCGGACTCATCCGGTAATGGCATGCTTGCATCTTCAATAACGTGCGCCAATTGAAACACAACACTTAAAATAACACCGGCTGTGTAATGCATCATGAAAAAACCGATTAATATTTTCCACCAAGCAATATCAAAGAATAGAATTGGAATAACAATCCAGATAAAAATATAAAGTGCTTTGGTAGCGATTAAGGTACTCCATTGGGCAAAAGGATTAGGGTATTTCCCGTAGGCCAATTTTCTTTTTAAATAACGACTTGTTTGCATAAAGTCGGCAGTAAGAACCCAGTTAATGGTTAACAAGCCATAAAGAAAAATACTATACACATGCTGAAAGCGATGAAATGGATTCCAGTCGGCATGCTTCGAGAATCGTAAAACACGTCCTGCTTCCAAATCTTCATCATGCCCGTGAATATTGGTGTAAGTGTGGTGTAATACGTTATGTTGAACCTGCCAGTTGTATACATTTCCTGCAAGGATATAAATAGACCCTCCCATGATTTTATTCACCCACTTTTTAGAAGAATATGCACCATGGTTAGCATCGTGCATTACGTTCATTCCTACTCCTGCCATACCTATACCCATTACAATGGTAAGCAGAAACTGAACCCAACCGGGCATTGGGATAAAAAACAATAAAAAATAAGGGGTAAGGTAAAGCGCAAACATCACAACGGTTTTCAAGTGCAATTGCCAATTTCCTGATTTGGAAAGGTTATTGTCCTTGAAATATGAATTCACTCTTTTATTTAAAGTCCGAAAAAACTGGGCAGAATCTGTTCGGGAAAATTTTATGCTACTCTGACTCACAATAAGATAGGTTTGAATTATGTAATTTATTTCAATTTGCTAAAATACGTATACTCCCGTGAAATCTCTAAAATGAAATGCTAAATTTATCAAGGAACTCCTACATTTGCGGTTAATAAGTCACTATGGATGTTATTTTAAAATATTTTCCTGAGCTCACAGAAGTACAAATTCAACAATTTATAAAATTGAAGGAATTGTATGTTTTTTGGAACCAACAGATAAATGTGGTGTCTCGAAAGGATGTTGATGAGCTCTATCTAAGGCATGTACTACATTCTTTGGGAATAGCTAAAGTTCAGCCGTTTCTTTCAGGGAGCCATATTTTGGATGTTGGAACAGGTGGGGGATTTCCGGGTATTCCTTTAGCAATCCTATTTCCGGAAAGTAATTTTCATTTGGTTGACAGTATTGGAAAGAAAATTAAGGTGGTGAATGAAGTGGCCTCCGGCTTAGGTGTTGGCAATGTAAAAGGAACGCATTCTCGTGTAGAACAAGTCTCCGGGAATTATGATTTTATTGTGAGTAGGGCAGTAACTCGAATGGATTCCTTCGTGGAATGGGTTCGCGATAAAACAGCTAAAAAGAGCAAACACGGTTTGTCTAATGGCATATTATATCTCAAAGGCGGTGAGCTTACAGAGGAGTTGCAGGAGTTTCCCAAAGCAACTGTCTATCCCCTAAGTCGTTATTTTGAAGAAGAATTTTTTGAAACTAAAGCGGTGGTTCATGTACCACTTAAATTTAAAGGCAAGGCATAAAAAAACCCGAGGATTTCCTCGGGTTTTTTGTTATTTGGGTTGGATTACTTGATAATCACTAGTTTTTCAACTGTCGATTGTCCATCCTTTTCAATTTTCACTAGGTATGTACCAGCTTGAAAGCTTGAAACTTCAATCACTTCTTGGTTTGAGATCTGTTTTTGAGTAAGTAAAACTTGACCTAACAAATTGTACACAGTAACCGCAGCATTTTCTGCATTTACTAAAGTTACAGTTGACTGTGCCGGATTTGGGAACAAAACAACATTGTTAAGAACAGAAGATTCGTTACCAAGAATGAATTGTTGGTAACCAAAGTTTTTAGACTCACCTGAACCGTAAGATCCGTTTGTTTCATAGATTACATTTCCTTCACTATCTGTAAGGCTAACAGGGCCTCCACCGTCACCATAAGAATCCAAAAGCTCAAAATTGTAGCAGTTGTCACCTGGTAAAGTGATCGTTTCAGTAATGGTAGTGTTATCTGGATAAGGTCCTCCATTTGCAACATAATTTCCTTCATAATCGGTCATTACCCAAGTACATTCCTCACCCCAGTTATCGGTTGTGATTTCAAGAGTCAATTCATTTCCAGAATACTCCTGTGCATCATCAAAACTTGTGGCCAATTCGTTGTTAGAATTATTTTCATCCGCTGGAACAGATACAGTTACTGTATTGGTTCCTGAAAAATCGAATGTTACGGCAGGAAGATCCACTACTTCAGTTGCTAAAGGAGTTAAAGTTCCAGTCCAAGTGTATGTATGTGATTCTCCATTAATGATGTATTCAATATCCACAGAAGTTGCTGTTGCACCCCCTACATTCTGAATCTCAACTGTTGGAGCTACTTGATTTACACAAGTTTCAGAAAGTTCATGGATGTTTTTTACAAGAATATCATTTTGGAATTCAAAATTTGTGTATTCAGGGAAGGTACCATTACCACTAATAATTTCCTGATTTGTTTCAGTCATGAAAACAACAATTTCCAAATCTGCTAATTCTGCAGGAATACCATTGTAATCTGCCGGAATTGTATAGGTAATGGTGCGGTCATCAAAAGACCCTTCCGTTGTATTATTAATAATTTCACCCCACTGGCCAGTTACTAAATGCACTAGACGGTGTTGGTGATTGTATTCATTACCAGCATTACCTCCGGTTTGTGGTCCTAAGGTGTTGTTTTGAAGGAGTGCAATGTTTAATTGGTTTGTAGATTCTGGACTATCACCTGTGTAAAAACTTTCAACGTGAACGGTAAGTTCTCTTGTAGCAACGTCAATAGTAGCTTCGGCAGCCATGTTCAAATAGGATCCTAGTGCTAATGTTTGATTGGCAGTTGAAGTCCAGGCTGAACGACTCATCGCCGTTCCATTACCACCATTTTGTGATTGTCCTGGAAATACATGACGATTTACAGTTCCTGCAGGATATCCAACAAGACCGGATTGATTTGCAATTGCATTTCCAAATGGAGTTCTGAAATCAGGATCTCCTCCGGATGGAGCGGCAAAACTTCCTTGGTGAATATTAATCAAAAATACTTCTCCAGGGTTGTTGTTTTGGATAGCTTGTGCAATCGCATGACCTTGAGGACAGTATACACAATAGATTCCTGTGAACTCTTCAAGGATTACTTTTTTGTTTTCGGGAGTAATACTCACGATGGTTTGAGCAAATGTTACCGCGGTAACCAAGCCCATAAATAGCATGGGTAGAAATTTTCTTTGCATAAAATTAAATTGATTGGTTATTTTTTTATTGAATAGAATTAGAATAAAAGGAGCTCAAATGAATGAGCTCCTTTTATATATTTTAAAAAACTATCGGTTGATAATTAGTTTTTGAACTGTAGATTGTTGGTCTTTTTCAATAGACACAAAGTAAGTTCCTGAAGTAAATCTTGAAACATCAATGGTTTCGCGATTTGAAATTGAGGAAACTTGTAATAATTTTTTACCTAGAATGTCGTAAATAACAACAGCAGCATTTTCTGCATTTTGAATCGTAACAACATTATTGGCAGGATTAGGATAAATAGCTAATTGTCCAAAAACGTTTTCACCAAGACCTAAGAATCCTTCGGTAGAGAAACTTACTGAAACTCCTGAATCATAGTCACCACTGCTTGAATAGATAACATTGCTATCAGAGTCAAAAAGTACTACAGATCCAGATCCGTTTCCACCTGCATCTGTTAAGTTGAACATATAACAGTCTCCAGCTAGGCTGAACGTTTCATTAATATTCTGGTTATTTCCGTAAGGTCCTCCACTTTCAACTACATCACCTGCAACATTCACAATTTCCCAAGTAGTTTGACTTCCTTGGTTATCAGTGTTTAGAAGAAGAGTAATTTCATTAGTGTTGGTAAAAGTTTGATCAAAACTTTGAACATAGGTGTTGTTGGTATTATTGTCGTCACTTTGAACACTTACAGAAAGTTCGTTTACACCTTCTAAACTGTACTCAATCCCTGGAAGTGTTACTAATTCTGATTGAAGAGAAGTTAAGTTTCCTGACCAAGTATAGTTTTGAGCTGTACCGCCATTTACAGAATACGTAATCTCTACGGAAGTTAAAGGATTCTCTCCTACATTCTGAAGTGTAATTACTGGAGCGATTTCAAATCCACACTGATCTGAAATTTGCGCCACGGTAGAAATCGTAGCATCTTGTTGGAACTCAAAATTAGAATACGTTGGGAAACTTCCATTTCCACTGATAATCTCTTGGTTTGTTTCGGTCAT
This sequence comes from Flavobacteriaceae bacterium, assembly GCA_024643425.1. Classification (GTDB taxonomy): domain Bacteria; phylum Bacteroidota; class Bacteroidia; order Flavobacteriales; family Flavobacteriaceae; genus JAHEMY01. The sequence continues at coordinate 11,252 of JAHEMY010000001.1, read as the reverse complement.
GAAAACAACTAACTCTAAATCCTCAATTTTGATGGGCACATTGTTATGAGCTGAAGGAATTGTATACGTGTAAGTTCTATCGATAAATGAACCATTGGTGGTTGGAGAAACTTCATCCCCCCACTGTCCTGTTACCATATGAATCAATCGATTCATGTGTACATATTCATTTCCAGCATTTCCTCCGGTTTGAGGCCCTAAGGTATTGTTCTGAAGTAATGCAACATTTAATTTATTCGTACTTTGAGGGCTGTTTCCAGTGTAAAAAGCCTCAACATGTACTGTCAATTCGTTAGTCTGTACATCTATGTCAGCTTCAACGGCCATGTTCATATAAGAAGCCTCATTTAAAATTTCGTTTCCACTAATTACCCATTGGTTACGACTCATTGCGGTACCATTTCCACCGTTTTGAGCCCGTCCAGGAAAAACGTGACGATTCACCGTACCTGCAGGATACCCTATTAGACCAGATTGGTTGGCAATTGCTGTTCCAAATGGAGTTCTGAAATCAGGATCTCCTCCCGATGGAGCGGCAAAACTTCCAACATGGATATTAATAAGAAAAACCTCACCAGGGTTATTTTGTTGGAATCCCTGAGCGATGGTGTGTCCTTCTGGACAATACACACAGTAAATACCAGTGAATTCTTCAAGAATCACTTTCTTGTCCTCAGGAGTGGTAGAAACAATCGTTTGACCAAATGCTAGGGTAGCAAAAAGTCCGGTCAAAAGACTTAAGTATAAATTTTTCATTTTAAGGAATTTATTTAATTTTTAATTATCAAAGCTCCAAATATAATGGATTGAACTCAATTAAATTACTTATTTTTTGTCAAATTAACAACAAAAAGGTATTTTGTTTTTATACATTTTACCTATCAAGTTGGTAGGGAATATTGTTATTACTAGGTTGACATTCAGTTTTTTGAAATTAAGATAAGTTTGTAACGTATGAAAAGAATGTTTGATTAGTAATTCTTATATTGCGACATATTTTTTAACCTAATTTCCTTATTTAAAATGAAACGAAATTTATTTTTTCTTTTTGCATTAACCACAGCGTTGGTTTCTGCTCAGTTTACGGTCGAAACTCATGATGGAGACCCGATAGTTGATGGTCAAACAATAGCTTTTAACGTGTTTGGCTATGGCGTGGCTGAGATTCCTTTTTATGTAAACAACGAATCTACTACCGATCAGATTTTTATGAAAATAGAATTTGTGAGCGCTGTTAATAATGATGGTTCTGACGTAGAACTTTGTTTTGGTTTATGTTATACCGGACTAACCATCGGTCAGTCGTATCCTCCAGGATCTGAAGTAGTAACTATTGAGCCAGGACAAAATCAAAATCAAGAAGGAGATCACTTTGTGAACTTAGGCGATGGTAATGGAAGTCCTATCGAGTATGTGTTCCGTTTTTATCAAGTGGATGGAGCCGGTTCTGAAATCGGAGACGATCTTACATTTACTTATCGTTACGATCCAAATCTAAGTGTTGGTGATCAAAATTTAGTAAATGCTAAAATCGCTTCAACAGATGTTAAAGATGTTTTAGTTGTTGAAGCTACCGAGGCTACTCAATTAAGAATTTTTGATGTTCAAGGTAGAGTGGTAGCTAACGAGCAATTAACTGCTGGAAACAATTCAGTAAATGTTGCGCACTTACCTTCTCAAATGTATCTTGTTGAATTGTCCAATAATAAAGGAGCAAATCAAGTAACAAAGATTGTGAAGAGATAATCCTAACTGCATAAACATAAAAAAACCCGAAGATAATTCTTCGGGTTTTTTATTTGTTATAAAACCGGTTCTAGAAATTCACCGATAAGTTAATACTTAAACCATTATTTTCCGGTACAAATCTACAAACTCCACCAACACAAATTAGTCCTCCACGCTGACGCCCGTAATTCATTCCTAAACGAGTTCTACCTTTTGTATAACTTCCTCCTAAATTGTAATAATGAATTTCACCTTCTCCTCCATAGTTCCAAGCGTCCACAACATAAAGGGATAGGCTTGAGTTAAAGTTATATTCAACAACTCCACCCATCCAGTCTTTACGATCTTGCTTTGTCCAAAGGTGTTGACCGGCAATTCTTAATGATTTTCCGCCATCGAATTTAAAAGTTCCTTCGGCAACGATTACGGTCGATTTTATATCTCCTTGGTTTCCTAAAGGACCTCCTAATACCACTCCTTTATCTGCAATAACGTTTTGGAACGTTAACACAGAGCTAAACCCTTTGTTCCATCGGTTTTTTACTTCGAAGTTGATATCTCTGAAATAGCGATCACCCTTACCAATAAATTCTACATCATACGATAGATCTTCGTAAAAAGTTGTATCAAGTCCTGCCCAATATGAGAAATTCGCGGCAACCTTTGTGCTGTACTTCCCAAAGAAACTTTCTTTTGGAAACGTAAAGTAAACATCAGTTTGAGCTCCTACCTCACCCGCTCTCTGCTCCAATTGGTCTGTTAGCAATCTGGGTTGTGGATTGTAAACGTAAATATTGGTTAACAAGTAATCTTGCTGCTTTGTAAGTGCAGGAACAAAATTGATCAATTGTTGGTTGAATTGATTTCCTTCTGCTAATCGATCCGAATAGAAACCAAAATTCTCTAGCCTTCTAAAGGTCGAATTGATTCCCAATCCTTTTTGACTGTATCCTAAATTAAATTGAAATGCAGTACCATCATAAAGTCGGTTCGAAACAAGAACACCTTCATTAGCAATCGCATCTTCACCTTTTAGCACTCCTTCTATTCCTCCGTAGAAATTTTTAAAACCCCAATCAAGGCGACCACTGTATGCAGCCACATTGCTTGGAATTTCTAGATTAGTTCCACGGTCTTGGTAACGATTGACATAACTCGTACCTAATCTTAAATCAAGTGCTCCTAAGTCGGCAACTTGTCCAACATCAAAATTGGCATCAAGGCCTGTTAAGACACCTTCAGATACTTCAAAAGCATTACGTTGCTGACCTGTTAATCCAGTAAGGGATAAGTAAGGGAAAGGATTAAACTTCACACGTACTCCACGAACAGCAGTATTAATACCAAGTTGACGATCTTCCCAACTTCTTAGTATTAATCCACTTCCAAATTGCTCATAAAAGTACCCGGCGGTAATATCTAAATCGTCATTTTTAAAATTTAAATAATAGAGTCCTACGCCGTTTCCGTTATCAAAATCAGGGCTATATCCTAAAAGCGCCGATGGAAGGTAGGTTTCATATTGTAAACCAGCGGTAAATTTTCCGTAACGGTAGTTAAGTTGTAAATAGTTGTTGGATCTAAATTGATCTTCCGGTGCGATAAAACCAGGATCGGTATCCAATTCCTTTAGTCCTTCGTCATCCAATAGCCATTGCGAATTCGATTCAAAGCCACCGAAGAAGCTGCCTTTTTCTTCTTCCTCTTGGGCAAATGTTAGAGTGCTTGCCAATACTGCAAGGCCAAAAAATATTTTTTTCATGATTAGGTTGTTAGAAAGAATATTATTTAGAGTATTCTTGAATTTTAGCGTAAAGTTCATTTTCGGCTCCAGGGCTATATCCTGAATGACGATATACAATCTTTCCATTTTTCACAAGAACAGTAAGCGGAACGGTAGCTGCACCCAGTGCTCTTTTTACATCATTATTTGTGTCCAATAAAATAGTATAATCCCAACCTTTACCGTTGATAAGCGGTTTTACACGTTTCACGGTTCTACTATCGTCTACAGAAACTGCAATCACTTTTACATTTGTTTCATCTTGCCAATCTTCATACACTTCACTAATTGCATCAAGTTCTTTTAAACAAGGAACACACCACGTTGCCCAAAGTGAGATTACAACAGGATCGTCGCTTTTTGCGGCATCTGTTAGGGTGATTGCTTCTCCTTCAAGAGTAGTCAAGTTAATTTTTGGCAGTTCGTCTTGAGCAAACATTTGCATGCTGAAACTCAAAAGTAAAAGGGTTAGGAGTTTTTTCATTTGTAATAAGGATTTAAAAATTTTGCGCAATATTAGTGAAAATTTAATTGATATTCCTAATTTTTTAAAAGCCTACTTAGTCGCTATACTATTGAATTTATTGGCTTTAACAATAATTTTTCAAAAAATTAGTTACTTTAGCAGACTCAAAAAACATGCCTTTTTTTATTTATTATGAAAACACCTATTTTAAAAAATTTATTAGTAGCCGTTCTTATTAGCGGGATTGCATTGTCTTGTAGCAAGAAGGAAGATTTTAGCGGACAAGATGACGAACAAATTGAAGATGTCCAGATTGGTTTAACGTTTCGTAAAGCTTCTTTAAGAAATCAACCGGTTGAATTCAAGATTTTTGATGATGAAGGAACTGAAATTACAGAGAATCTATCCTTCTTTGTGGATGGAAATTTGTTGGCAGGAAATTCATTCCAATCTGATGTAAATGGCTCTTTTGAGGTGTATGCAGAATACGATTTTAATGGAACCTTGATAACAACAGAGGTTGAAGAGTTTCAAGTAATAACTCCAATTCAAAAACTTGTCATTGAAGATTACACAGGTACCTGGTGTGGCTATTGCCCGGCAGTTAGTGCTGCTGTTGATGAAATATATTCAGAAACACCGCACCTTTCTGTGGTTGCAATTCATAATGGAGATAACCTTACATTGCCTGTAGAGCCTCAAATTAGAGAGGGGCTAGGTGTTTTTAGTGGGTCACCAAGAGCCATGGTAAATCGAATCAACCCTTGGGGGTCCGGAACTAATTTTCCTGCTGAAGAAGTGCTAAGTCAAATAGGATCTAATGCTAATTCTGCAATTAGTATCCAATCTACGATTGATGCCAATAATTTATTTGTTAAAGTGAGCGTCGCTTCTGAAGAAGAAATGCAGGGTAAAAAACTTGTGGTATATCTAACCGAAGATTATATCCCAAGAGATCAAGAAAATTATTTTAACAACGATGAGACCAGTCCTTATTTTGGACTAGGAAATCCTATTGCAGATTTTGAGCAAAACCATGTTCTGAGAACTTCTCTTACAAATATTCTTGGTGATGAAATTCCTGCAACAGCGGCATTAGTAGATTACGAGACATCTTTTTCTTATAACATTCCTTCCGATTTTGTTAAAGAAAATCTTCATCTTGTAGTGATGCTTGTGAATGCTGACAATGAGGCAATTAATTCTCAAAATGCTCCTGTAGACTCAACGGTTTCCTATCAATAACAAAGAAAATTTATAGCAAAAAACCCCGAAGGAAACTTCGGGGTTTTTTTATGGTTTTAATTTCCTAAAAATGGATATCTATAATCTGTTGGTGATACGAAGGTCTCTTTTACCATTCTCGGTGAAAGCCAGCGGTACAGGTTTAATTTACTTCCTGCTTTGTCGTTGGTTCCACTTGCTCGAGCCCCACCAAAAGGTTGTTGTCCAACCACGGCTCCCGTAGGTTTATCGTTGATGTAAAAATTCCCTGCCGCATTTTCTAAAGCGCGAACAGCAATTTCCAAAGCGTAACGATCTTCACTAAATACTGCTCCTGTAAGCGCATATTCACTTGTGCTATCCACCAATTTTAAAGTCTCTTCCCAATGGCTGTCCTCATAAACATAAATGGTTACCACAGGGCCAAATAATTCGGTACACATGGTCGCATATTGAGGGTCTTCTGTTTTGATTACTGTAGGCTCAATGAAATAGCCTTTGGACTTATCGTAACCACCTCCTGCAACTATTTCAGCTTGAGGATCCTTTTTAGCTTGATCGATATAACTCGCCAATTTGTTGAATGAACCTTCATGAATCACTGCAGTAATAAAATTGCCCATATCCTCAGGAGAGCCCATTTTGAAGGAGGCAAGATCCTCCTTAAGAAATTTTTCCACTTGAGGCCACAAACTCTTTGGGATATAGCATCTACTGGCAGCACTACATTTCTGGCCTTGGAATTCGAAGGCTCCTCTTGCGATGGCTGTAGCAACTTGTTTTGGATTTGAAGTATGGTGTGCAACGATAAAATCTTTTCCGCCGGTCTCGCCAACAATTCTCGGATAGGTTTTATAATGGTGGATGTTGGTTCCAATTTTTTGCCAGATGTCTTTAAATACATGTGTAGAACCCGTAAAGTGAATTCCACTGAAATCGGGACTAGCCAAAATAGTATCGGTAATCATCACGGGATCTCCCATCACCATATTAATTACACCGGGAGGAACACCCGCTTCGCGGAAAACATCTAAAATTACTTTCGCAGAATACACCTGGCTATCACTAGGCTTCCAAACAACCACATTTCCTAACAAGGCAGCGCTTGCAGGTAAATTTCCAGCAATGGCTGTAAAATTAAAAGGAGTGATCGCATAAACGAAACCTTCAAGAGGTCTATATTCTAGGCGATTCCAGGCATCTGAAGTGGATTCAGGTTGTTCGGCATAAATTTCAAGCATGAACTGTACATTGAAACGCAAGAAATCAATCAACTCACATGCTGCATCAATTTCGGCTTGATGTATCGTTTTTGATTGCGCTAGCATGGTTGCTGCATTTATCTTGGCTCGGTACGGACCAGCAATTAGTTCCGCGGCTCTTAAGAAAATTGCGGCTCGTTGCTCCCAAGGAGTGGCTGCCCAACTTTTACGAGCATCCAACGCGGTTTCGATAGCTTTTTTAACCAAACCTAGATCGGCCTTATGATAAGTTCCTAAAATGTGCTTATGATCATGCGGAGGAGCCATGGTGCCTGTGTCTCCCGTTTTGATGTCTTGACCGTTTATGTACAAGGGCACGTCTACCGTACTATGGTACATTTTCTTGTAGGTTTCTGAAACTTCTTTGCGTTCCGGGCTTCCGGGGGCATAGCTTCTAACGGGTTCGTTTACGGCTACAGGTACTTCAAAAAATCCTTTTCCCATATTTAAATTTTAAGTTTTTATAAGTCACAAAGGTAGTAAAATTCGAGCGTTTTTGGGAAGATGTAGCGTCTTGAATTTGTCTGAAATTGATTCAATTCTGAAGTTGTTGATTTAAATATTGAATGCCCATTGTATCATTCTAAGGTTGCAAACGATAAAACTTGAATGTATTTCTTTTTATCAGGAATTTAGTTCATTGCGAAAGGGGCGCTCAACCTAAAAATGGGAATAGTGACCTTGATTTGGCCAACAGGAGTTTGCATTACGTAATATCCTTGCATGGAACCAAAAGGAGCTACCAACACACATCCACTGTTATAAGAGTGCTTTTCTCCCGGCCCCAAATGTGGTTGCTTTCCAATAACACCTTCCCCTTCAACCACCTCTGTTTCATTCAAAGCATCTTTGATAAGCCAATATCGCGAGATAAGTTGTACTGATTGCTGACTTAGATTTTCGATGGTAATTTGATAAGAAAAAGCATGTTGCTTTTTTTGATGACTGAAGAAGGTGCCTTCAAAAGCAGTAATCACGGTTACTTTGATATTATGTGTAATCTGTTGAATCATCTAATAGGCAGCTGCGGTTACGGCAAAAAACAAAAAAGCAATTACGAAAGCGCTTATGGTAAATACTACGTTTAAAAATATGAATTTTAAGATTGTGACGAACCTACTTTGGCCATAAAAATTGCGAAGCGCCTTGTAAAAATAAAAGGGGCCGATAAAAATTAAAAATAGCGGTAACAAAATTTCATTTCCAAAGATCAAATCTGGAACTAAACACAATAGAAGACCCAGAAATACAAAACCTAAAATATGAAAGATAAACACCAAGTGCTCCATATAGGTGTATTTTTTCTTCGAGTAAATGAGCCAAAAGAAGAAGGCGAAAAATGGGGCGAAGAAAAACAGGAAAAAAGGAATTTTGGTAATAAGGTAATTTGCAAAACCATAAGGATTTGCTTCTATACGTTCCAGGGCTTCATTTTTATTATAAACCCAACGGTTATAAGCGGTATTTTCATGTCCAAGGCTGTCGAGCGCCTTTACCGGATCTTTAATTTCGCTGGTTTCATAAAAATCGTTGTACAATGAAAATCGTTTAGCAATGCGCTTTGGAAATGGCATGGTGTCCAATTCAGCTTCAGGGATAATTCTAAAATCTTCATTTTCCTTAACGTTCATAGGAATGGTGTCTTTTCCAAGAATCAACGTATCCTTTCCAAAGGTTATGTTTTGATCTTTTGGAATATTCTTGTTGGCGAGACTAATGATGCTGTCGTTTTGGAATGTGATAGGGCTCTTCGATTCATTAAAATTAACAACAGTGCTCTCTCCGGTAACCGTTGCAATAAGTCCTTGAATTAAAAAGTATGCAATCGATACACTTAAAAAAAATCGGAAAGGGTTCGCATATTTTAAACGCTGACCCAAAGCGTAATTTTTTGTAATGGTTCCAGGCTTAAACAATAGATCCTTTAGGGTATAGCGCAGTCGAGAATCGTAGTTAATCAAACTGGATAGGAACTCGTTGAAGAAATCGATTAATGAGAGTTTCTTTTTTGAATTAAGCTGACCGCAATAGGAGCAATAAACATCGCTTAAATCCAAAGGATGGCCGCAATTAAGGCATTCTACACCTCTGTATTTTGCTGCTTTTCGACTGGATTGTTTCTCTGGTAACGACGAGCTCATTTCGTAAAATTAAGAAACTTATCCGAGCCTTTTCAAGGATTAGCTATTTAGTTATTGTTAATGATGCTAGAATTAGACTTGCCCATTCCAATGATTCGATCATAGCGTTCTCCGGGACCTCGGTAATATACCAAAACCGTATAATCGTTTTCAGTTTCCCAGAAATTCCCGCCAATGGCTCCTTCATCGATGCTTCCATCTCGATCTACAAGGACGTACCTGTAATTGTAGAACCCTTGTTTAAAAAGCCTTGTATTTCGGAAAGTGTCACTGGCTTCATCGTATTTCATGTAGGTGCTTTCATCGATGGTCCAATTATTGAAATTTCCGTAGATATGTATTTCTTTATCACCAATATCTTCGTAATACTGCAGTGCAAAATGCATACGTATGTATTCCGACTCAATGTCTAGGTTTCTATTATTGAAGGATCGCACCACAAAATTCCCATTGATATCCGGGTAATAGGTATAAGGGCGATCGGCTCTCGCTAAGTTGGTATATAGGTAATGGTCGAATAAATCGTTTAATTCGATTCGACGAATCCCAACATTCGCAGCTCGAGCTTCTTTGTTGTCAAAGTTCAAAAATTCGTTTCCGCCCCAAAAAGATGATTCCTTGTCGTAACGATAAATTAATTCTGATCCCATTGTATACTGTGGCTTTAAATCGGTGATTGCCGATTTCAGATTGCTGTTTTGCATAACTAGAGTTTTAACGCTTTGCAATGGGTTTATTAGGGGTTGATTATTAGTGATTATGGTAAATTGGACATTTTGTTTTTGATCGATAAATTGAAGATCTCTCGACCTCTTAATTTCTACACCTACCCCAACTTGTTCTTCAACAATCATAAATTTTCGGGTAAATACAAGTTCTCCATCATAGTTGTAAAAACTAATCAAGTAATTTCCGCTCTTTTTTAATCCGCGCGTTTCTCGATTGGGAATTTCAAGGGTGTAATGGGAATACAGCTGAAGAGAATTGAGAGAATTTTGATAGTCTTCGATACGCACATCGTCAAATCCATCCAGAAATTCACCTTTGGAAAGATCACTTTCCGACCAGTCAAAATTATAATGGCTTATTCTATAATAATAGTCCTCTTCATTGCCGTTAATGTCGTCAAAAGAAAGGCTTAGTTGTTGACCTAATTTTATGATTGGCAACTGACTCTGTTCAGTGTTTCCTTGGAATTGAATGGTGCGTATGTAATACGGTTCTACCTTTTCAACAATCTGGGAGTGAATTGGGTAAATCAGGCTAATGGCAAGGAGTATAAAAACTTTCTGAAGCATGAAATTAAGATTAGAGTCTAAAGATAAACAAATTTTATGCCTCTAATATTTTCGAAAACGGTATCGTTTTCAAATTCATGAAAATTATAATTAATTATTATGCAGAGCAGGTTTTAATTCATAAATTTGCATTCCTAAAAACTGAGGGGACCCTCAGTTGGGAATCAAAAGAGAACTTTAACACAAGTATTCTATGTCCAAAGACATTAAGATTAAAAAAGGTCTTAATATTAATCTCAAAGGCGAAGCAGAAAAAACTCTTTCCAGAGCACCGCGCTCAAGAACCTTCGCAATTAGACCTAAAGATTTTCATCTTGTTACCCCTAAAATGGTTGTAAAAGAAGGCGCTAAAGTAAAGGCGGGCGATGTATTGTTTTATTCAAAGACGAATGAAGCGATTAAATTTGTCGCTCCTGTAAGCGGAACTTTAACGGCAATTGAAAGAGGAGCAAAGCGAGTGATCACAGAACTTTTATTGGAAGCGGATGTTCAAGATTCTTATAAAGATTTTGGCATTTTGAATCCGGAAGCTGCAAGTGCTGATGTAATAAAAGAATTATTTTTATCATCGGGTTGTTGGCCGTTTATCAAAAAGCGTCCGTACGATGTGATCGCTAACCCCACACAAGAGCCAAAAGGAATTTTTATTTCAGGGTATACCACTGCGCCTTTAGCTGCCAATTTGGACTTTACCCTAAAAGGAAAAGAAGCCGAGTTACAAGCTGCGGTTACCGCCTTAAGTAAGCTTACTTCAGGTTCGGTACATATCAGTATCGGGAAAAATGGTGATTCCCCATTAAGTGGAATGAAGCATTGTGAGATTCACAAGGTAAGCGGGCCTCATCCTGCCGGAAACGTTGGTACGTTAATTGGTAAAATCGATCCGGTAAACAAGGGAGAAGTGGTTTGGACGGTTGCTGCACAAGATTTAGTAATCATTGGAGAATTATTACTTACAGGAAAATTCAATGCAGAGCGCATCATCGCTTTAGCAGGTTCTGTAGTAAAATCCCCAAAGTATTATGTTACTAAAATAGGAGCTGAGGTTTCTACTTTCGTATACGATTCTGGAATGACCGATGATCACAGTCGCGTTATCAGTGGAGATGTACTTACCGGAACTCAAATTTCACCTAAAGGTCATTTAGGATTTTACGCAAATACAGTAACCATTATTCCTGAAGGAGACGATTATGAATTCTTTGGTTGGAATAAACCGGTTTTTAATAAAATTTCACCGTCTAGAGCCTTGACATTTTCATGGTTAACTCCGAACAAGAAATTCGATTTGGATACGAATACGAATGGAGAACATCGTGCATTTGTAGTCACCGGAAATTATGAAGAGGT
>JAHEMY010000036.1 GCA_024643425.1 Flavobacteriaceae bacterium | reverse complement strand
CGAATGAGTGCTTCTGGGACCTTTGCGAATAAATTACGGATTTCCGAAAAAACTCCGGTATAGGTAGCTGGATTCGATCTAGGAGTTCTTCCAATGGGCGATTGATTGATGTCAATGACTTTATCGATGTTTTTCAATCCGTCAATCTTCGTATAAGGCATCGGACGTTTTACACCATTAAAGAAATGAGCATTGAGGATAGGGTACAAGGTTTCATTGATCAAGGTAGATTTTCCACTCCCCGAAACTCCGGTCACACCAATCATCTTTCCTAAGGGAAAATGAACATCAACATTCTTTAAATTATTTCCTGTGGCGCCATAAAGACTTAAGGTTTTACCATTTCCCTTTCGACGTTTTGCCGGAATTTCAATTTTTTTGGTTCCATTGAGGTAATCGGCGGTAAGGGTATGGTGCTTTTTTATTTCATCAGGGGTTCCTTCCGAAACAATCTCTCCACCATGTTTACCGGCAGCAGGACCAATATCAATCACATAATCGGCATGTTCAATCATGTCTTTATCGTGCTCCACAACAATTACCGAATTTCCAATTTCTTTAAGTTTTAGCAGCGATTGAATTAATTTTTCGTTGTCCTTTTGATGAAGCCCAATACTAGGCTCGTCCAAAATGTATAAGACACCCACCAATTGAGAACCAATTTGTGTTGCTAGTCGTATACGCTGTGCTTCTCCTCCAGATAAGGATTTCGAACTTCGGTTCAAGGAAAGGTAAGTAAGTCCTACATCCACCAGAAAACTCAGGCGTGTTCTTACCTCTTTAATAATTTCTGAAGCAATTTTAAGTTGTGTTTCCGAGAGGTCTTTTTCAATTTCAGAGAACCATTCGGTTAGCTCGGAAACATCCATTTCGGCCAAATCGGCCACGTTTTTATCCTTAATCCGGAAGAATAAAGATTCTTTTCGCAATCGGCTGCCATCACACTCAGGACATTGGATCTTGTCCATATAGTCCTTCGCCCAGCGCTTCAACGATTTCGAATCGTTTTCTTCATAGGTGTTTTGAAGAAAGGTGGCGACTCCTTCAAAATCGATTTTATAACTACGGGTGATTCCCAAGGTTTTCGACTCTACTTCAAAAGTGGTATTTGCACCATAAAAAATAACATCTTTGGCTTCTTGTGGAATGGAAGAAAAGGGGTCGGATAAATTAAATTCGTATCGATGGGCAATTAATTCAAGCTGTTTAAAAACCCAATTGCTTTTTTGAGGCCCATGGGGAGCGAGGGCACCTTGCTTGATAGAAAGTTCAGGGTTAGGAACAATTTTATCCAAATTCACTTCATGCAAACGCCCCAAACCTTTACAGTGCGGGCACATTCCTTTCGGAGAATTAAATGAAAAATTATTGGGTTCAGGGTAGGGGTACGAAATACCGCTGGTAGGGCACATCAACGACCGGCTAAAATAGCGCGCTACATTGGTATCATGGTCTAAAACAATTAGCACATCATCGCCATGATACATCGCTGTGAGGATTGATTCGGTAAGTCGGCGGTTTTGATCACTTTCAGCCGTAATCTTTAAGCGATCGATCACTATTTCAATGTCGTGGGTTTTATACCGATCGATGCGCATTCCTTTAACAATGTCCATCACTTCACCATCAACACGCACTTTTACAAAGCCTTGCTTCGCGATTTGTTCAAAAAGTTCCCGATAATGTCCTTTTCTGGACCGAACTACGGGGGCTAAAATACTTACCTTTTTATCGCTAAAATCGGTTAGGATAAGTTCCTTGATCTGCTCGTCGCTATAGCTCACCATGCGTTCTCCGGTTTCATAGCTATAGGCATCACTCGCACGTGCGTAGAGCAATCTTAAAAAGTCATAAATTTCGGTAATGGTTCCTACCGTGGATCGCGGACTGCGGCTCGTGGTTTTTTGTTCGATCGCAATTACCGGGGAGAGGCCTTCAATTTTATCAACGTCCGGACGCTCCAGGCTTCCTAGGAATTGACGCGCATAAGCCGAAAAGGTTTCAATGTATCGTCGTTGTCCTTCCGCATAAATAGTATCAAAGGCAAGTGAGGATTTTCCACTGCCGGAAAGCCCTGTAATTACTACTAATTCTTCTCTGGGAATTGTGAGATCGATGTTCTTTAAATTATGAACACGAGCCCCAAAAACCTCAATTACATCCTCCGATTTTGTCATAGTTTGCAAAGGTACTCAATTGCTCCGAAAATTTATAATTCGAGGGTAATGGATCTAAGATAATTTCAGACAAGTTTTAGCTGTTCGCCTCGCGTATTACAAATTGGTAGAAACTCGTTGCCACGAAGAAAATAATACTGGCTACAAAAGAAAAACTAATAATTAATGAAAGTACGGGCAAATCGAAGAGGAGGTGCGCCATTGGAAGAAGTACGCCAAAAATAACAAGGGCGAGAAATATGCCATAGAGGTAGGTGAGCATGGCGGGAAGAATGCGCTCGGTTCTGCCTTGAAATTGCAATAATTTGGGCATTACTTCCTTACTCATGTATTCACCAAGTTTGGCAAGGAAAACTTCATTGAAGGAAGAATCTTGAAAGGCTTCATTGTCGATGGTATTGGCGAGCGTCATGATCTTATCTTGATGTCGCTCAAAAACAGCCTCGTAATCCAAGGCCTTTTTAAAATCGCCGTATTTGTACCCAAAGAAGTACCAAAGTCCTGAACTTACTTTATGTTCCATCCATTTTTCAACAATTTCTTTGCTATAGAAGCTTGGGTATCGAATATTTTCGGGAATCTTTTTTTCTTTCGGATCGGTCATTAATAGCGATTTCAACTCGAGATACAAGTTTTCGGTCTCTTCATAGTGGTTATTTTCTTGAAGAAATTCAATGGCCAATTTTGATTTCCCCTTGTAGAATTCTTTTACATCGAAAAAAGTAAGTCCGACAAACTCTTCATCGATGTATTCCTTAAGTCCAGGGAGCCACATTTTAGAACGAAGTAAGAGTTCGATGATGTTTCGAAAATGATGCATTTTTTGAGTATAGGCGCTAAGGGCTTCAATAGCGTTTGAGCGAGTACTTTTTAATCCAACTGCCGCCGCCGCGAGATAAACCATGATAATCGCTGCTAAAAATCCACTGATGCTAATGAAAATGGTGGTGGTTCCTTCAAGGGTAGCCGCAAATTCAATTTGCGTGTTCATTTTTTGATTCAAAAGGAAAATAAGAGCGATGCACAGTATTCCGCTTAATATGAGAGGAATGAGTGTGAAAATATCGTTAAAGAAAGATTTCCCTTTCAAAGCTATAAATCACCTAAAAGGAGGTGGAAAAATTGAAAACCAGCCCCAATGGTTTAGAAGTTTAGTTAGTTATTAAGTATACTTAGTTACTCAAAAATAAACCAAAATCTATAAAAGTGTAGTAATTTACTTACAAATCGTTTAAATGGTACATATTTACGATAAACGACTCTAAAACAGGGCTTGAGTAATTAATATCCTACGGAAGTATCGTCTCCGCGGCGATCGGCACCTCCTTCGAGGCGACCATTAGGAAGTGCTAAAATGGCGTTTACCTTGCTCGTAATAACCGTATTGTTTTGCTCTGTTGAATAGCCCTTTTTCTCCAAAGCATTTATCAAAGATGTTTCAAAAGAATCGGGTTCAAATGTAATTTGATCCGGCAACCACTGGTGGTGAAAACGAGGCGCGTTTACAGCTTCTTGCATCGTCATGTTGTATTCATATACATTCAAAATGGTTTGGAGTACTGAGGTAATAATGGTCGATCCTCCCGGACTGCCAACACTCATCCAAAATTGCCCATCTTTTTCGATCAAAGTGGGTGTCATCGAACTTAACATGCGTTTTTGAGGGGCAATGGCGTTTGCTTCCCCACCCACAAGTCCATACATATTTGGTTCGCCGGGCTTCGCGCTAAAATCGTCCATTTCATTATTCAAGAAAAATCCAAGTTCGTTGCTGTATAATTTTGAGCCATAAGCCCCATTGAGGGTTGTGGTAACGGCTATGGCGTTGCCGAAAGTATCCACAATGGAGTAGTGTGTTGTTTCATCGCTTTCATGTGGAACAACTGTTCCATGAGAAATGGCATTCGAAGGAGTAGCTTTCTCAAAAGAAAAGTCTTGCATTCGATTTTCTAAATAGGTTGCATTTAAAAGTTCCTCTAAAGGGATTTCTACAAAATCCGGATCGCCTAAAAAGTAACTTCGATCGGCATAGGCCCTTCGTTCTGCCTCAACCATCACTTGGATACTTTCTAAGGATTGAAAGCCCAAACTATCTAGATTGTAAGGTTCAATCATTTTTAAAATTTGAGCCAAACATATTCCGCCACTGGAGGGAGGAGCCATGGATATTATTTTCAAATCTTTGTATGAAAAAACCAATGGATCTCGCCATACTACATCGTAGGCCTCCAAGTCGGCCATAGTAAGTATACCGTTATTACTTTGAACGAATGCAATAAGTTTCTGTGCCGTTTCCCCATGATAAAATTCATACCTGCCGTGATCAATAATGCGTTGGAGCGTATTGGCTAAGGCGTTATTTTTAATGGTATCACCTACTTGATACGATTTAGTGTAGATTGAATTTTGATGATTTACTTCTTTAAACAGCGGGCCGAATTTTTCTAATCGCTTTACTTGAAATTGGGTAACCGCGAAGCCTTTACGTGCCAATTCCACTACCGGAGTTAGGAGTTCTTCAATGGGCAAAGAACCAAACTTTTCGTGGACTGCAAATATTCCTGCAATGGTTCCGGGAACTCCTACCGCTAATCCGCCATATTTACTTGAATCCGACTTATAATTGCCATCTTCATCTAAATACATATCACGATAAGCTCCCAAAGGAGCCTTTTCACGGTAATCGAGACTTCCAATTTCACCAAATTGCGTGCGATAGACCATAAATCCGCCACCTCCTAAATTCCCTGCATAGGGATATGTTACTGCGAGTGCCATTTCGGTAGCGACCATAGCATCAAAGGCATTGCCTCCTTTTTTTAAAATTTCGACACCAATAGCCGATGCTTCTTTTCGCGCCGAGACAACCATAGCATTTTCAGTGACAAGCCCTTGAACCGGAATTGTGACCGCGTTACTGGGTGCTTCTTTGCAACTGGAAAAACTAAGAACAACAACGAGGGGGAGCAGAAACCATTTCATAACGTCAGCAGTTTTTGAGCGCAATGCGCTTGAAGTTCTTCAAAAAAATGAACAAATTCATTTTCGAAGGCATCGTAATGTCGCTCTAAGTCATACACGGCAAGATTCATCTTCGAGACCCCTTTTGTGCGGACATTCATTTGCGCTAGGATGGTACCAATTCCTTCTACCGTTCGATAGCTGTATAGCCAATTATTGTCGATCATGTGCGGCATCATTCGCTGTATTCGTGGAGGGAGTATTTCAAAATGCTCTTTCAGCAAGGTATAAAATTTATCTACAAAAATGGCCAATGGAACATTACTGTAATGCTTCCAGTTTTTGGCTAAAAAATGATCGTATAGGATATCGACGATGACGCCGCTGTAATGACTGTAATGTTCATGTAGCCTTGAGGTACTTTTCTTCACGATGGGGTGACTGTCGGTGTATGAATCGATGGATCGGTGCAATAAAATCCCCTTTTGAATGTCGGCCGGATACTTTTCATATTTCTTTCCTTTTATTCCATCGGCAATGAAATTACCAATAATCACTTCCTCGTTCGTTCCGGATAGGTAGATATGCGCCAAATAATTCATTGTATAAATATATGTATTTTAGCAGGCATATTGCACACCTTTGAATCGATTACCCAACCTAGATCCGCTTCGTTTCTTTTTGGCCACATTTGTGATCCTTTTCCACCTACCTCAATTGTGTCGTAACCAAGGGTTGCCTTATTTTGACGAGTGGGCCATATTTCATCGAGGGTCGGAAGCGGTGTATCTGTTTTTTACATTGAGCGGGTTTTTAATTATTCGTCTTATTTATTTGGAGAAAGAAGAAGGACGTTTTTCCATAAAAAGGTTTTATACCCGTCGAATCCTCCGAATTTTTCCTTTGTATTATTTGGTTCTGGCATTTGGGCTACTTTTTTATAATTTCATCTTACCCATAATCGGGATTCCTTTTGAAATAAATTATGAACTTTGGCAGGGAATCTTACTTTGCACTTTTTTTCTACCGAATGTCTTTTCAAGTCTATATGAGCCGGGAGGTATTCTGGAAATCCTGTGGTCGATTGGGATTGAAGAGCAATTCTACCTGCTCATCGCCCCTTTATTGTTCTATATTCCACGAAATCGAATTTTACTGGTTCTAGCCGGTATTGCGGTTGGGTATTTTATAATTTTTCACTGGAATTCACTTTACTTACTGCGTCAATTTCAGATGGTATTTTTCTTTTTATTTACCGGTGGAATTGTATCGATTTTGGAACAAAAAAAGCTGCTAGAATTTTTTAAAAAGTCACGTGTTTGGCCTGTCCTTTTCAGCCTGCTAACCCTTTGTTATTTTACGACCAACTGGTTGATAACTGAAAGTTATTGGTTCAATAATTTATTCCTAAGCTTGCTATTTCCGATGTTTCTTCACAGCTTGGCCTTTAATTCAGGGTCATTTAGAATTACTAACAAAGCGTTGATACATTTGGGAAATATATCCTACGGAATCTATATGTACCATGTAATAATCCTTAATTTTGTGGTATTCCTTTTTTTAAAATGGAATCCATCCGAAAAGATCGGTGAAACTTCAACAATCCTATTGATTAATCTATTCACGATTGGGCTTACGATTGTGATTTCACATTTTTCTTTTCGTTATTTTGAATCTTATTTTTTAAAGCTAAAATCTAAATTTAGAACATGACCTTAATAAAATCTATTTCCGGAATTCGTGGGACCATTGGTGGTTTTCAAGGAGACAATTTAACTCCTATCGATGCGGTAAAGTATGCAGCGGCTTACGGGCAATGGATCCGAGCACAGCGTGATAAAGAAAACTATCGAGTAATTGTGGGGCGCGATGCTCGTATTTCCGGTGAAATGATTCAACAGTTGGTGATGCAAACCTTGGTTGGGATGGGAATTCATGTTGTAGATTTAGGCTTATCGACAACGCCAACCGTAGAAATGGCCGTAGCATTGGAACACGCCGACGGAGGCATTATACTCACGGCCAGCCATAATCCAAAACAGTGGAATGCCCTTAAGCTTTTAAATAATCGCGGTGAATTCTTAAATGCTGAAGCGGGACAAGAGATTTTGACGATTGCTGAAAAAGGATCTATTGAATTTGCCCTAGTTGATAATCTCGGCGCTATTTCCAAAAATGATGCTTATATCGATTTACATATCGATGAAATATTAAACCTTCCCTTAGTGAATAAATCGGCCATCGAAAGAGCAGGTTTTAAAGTAGTGGTGGATGCGGTGAATTCGACAGGAGGAATCGCAGTTCCTTTGTTATTAGAGGCACTGGGTGTTCATCCTGTAAAACTGCATTGTACGCCCAATGGGGAGTTTCCTCACAATCCGGAGCCCTTGAAAGAGCACCTGGGCGATTTGATGGAAAAGGTGGTGAAGGAGCATGCCGATTTTGGGATTGTAGTCGACCCCGATGTGGATCGATTGGCTTTTGTGGATGAAAAAGGAGGTATGTTTGGTGAAGAATACACCTTGGTTGCTGTCGCAGATTACGTATTGAAGAATAACCCGGGAAATACGGTTTCTAATATGTCTTCATCCCGCGCTCTTCGCGATGTGACTGAAGAACATGGAGGCACCTATTTTGCCAGTGCCGTAGGAGAGGTAAATGTTGTAGAGAAAATGAAAGAAGTTCAGGCGGTCATCGGAGGAGAAGGAAATGGAGGAATTATTTATCCTGAATTGCATTATGGTCGAGATAGTTTGGTCGGAATCGCACTATTTTTAAGTCATCTTGCAGAAGAAAAATGCGCGGTTAGTGCTTTGAGGCAGCGTTATCCTTCTTATTTTATGAGTAAAGAAAAAATTGAGCTCACACCTCAATTGGATGTGGATGCTATTTTAAAAACCATCACAGAGCATTATAAATCTGAACAGCTGAGTACGATCGATGGAGTGAAAATTGATTTTCCCGATAATTGGGTTCACTTACGGAAATCGAACACCGAACCCATCATTCGAATCTATACCGAGGCGAAATCCCAAGAAAGCGCAGATTCATTGGCTCAACGATTTATTGAGGAAATAAAATCGATTGCTAGTATATAATTTTTAACTTTGCACCCAAATCAATGCAACCCGTGGAAAGCCTACTTCACAACCAAACATCTACATTAGAATCCTATTTTAAATCGTTCAGGGAGAACATTATAGGGGTTAATCAAACCTTCGAGTCTCCTTATGGTCTACAAAAAATGGTCTATACCGATTGGACGGCCAGCGGACGATTATACGGACCCATCGAAGAAAAAATGGCTAAGGATTTTGGTCCCTATGTTGCAAATACACATACCTTAACTACTTTTGGTGGTACTACCATGACCAAGGCATATCACAAAGCCCGTGAGATTATTAAAAGTCATGTAAATGCCGGGGAAGACGATGTTCTTATTACGACAGGGACGGGAATGACCGGTGCTGTGAATAAGTTTCAACGCATTTTAGGATTGAAAGTACCTGAACAAGTAAAGGATCTTTTTGAGGTAAAGGATGTAGAGCGCCCGGTGATTTTTGTTTCTCATATGGAACATCACAGCAATCAAACCTCTTGGTTAGAAACGTTAGCTACGGTGGTTGTGATTCCTTGTAACGAAAACGGACTGTTTTGTTTAAACAACCTAAAGCGGTTGTTAGAAAAATATAAAGATCGGGAAGTAAAAATTGCATCGGTAACAAGTTGTTCTAATGTAACAGGAATTAAAACTCCATACCACGATATAGCCAAAGTAATGCACCAACATAATGGTTTGTGCTTTGTCGATTTTGCCTGCTCGGCTCCATACATTGAAATAGACATGCATCCCAAAGATCCGGACATGGCCTTAGATGCCATTTTTATGTCTCCACATAAGTTTTTGGGAGGACCCGGTTCTAGTGGTGTTTTAGTTTTTAATAAGAAATTGTATAAAAATTTAGTTCCGGATTGCCCGGGTGGAGGAACGGTCGATTGGACCACGCCATGGGGTACCCATAAATATATTGAAAACATTGAAGAGCGGGAAGATGGTGGAACCCCAGGATTTTTACAAGTAATTCGTGCCTCTTTGGCGATTGCTTTAAAGGAGAAAATGGGAGTTGAACAAATGATAGCTCGGGAAGAAGAATTACTTTCCTATTTTTTCAGCCGTGTGAAAGGACATAAAGGCATTTCTATCTTAGCCGATCAACATGAGAATAGATTAGGCGTACTTTCATTAACCATTGACGGCCTTCATCACGATTTAGCGGTAAAAATTCTAAACGACCGATTTGGAATACAATCACGAGGAGGATGTAGTTGTGCGGGAACCTACGGACACTATTTATTGCAAATCGATCAGAAGAAATCCTCTGAAATCTTAGAGAAGATGAGTTGCGGCTTAAGTGAATTGAAACCGGGATGGGTGCGTGTTTCTATACATCCAACGACAACGGATGATGAAATGACTTACGTGTGTGATTCCTTAATTGAATTAGCAGACCATGCTTCAGAATGGAAAGAAGATTATGTTTACGATAAAGGACACTTCCGCCATAAATCGGTTACTGCAGAAAACGACATTCCTCTAAATCAAGATTGGTTTAAATTTTAAAGACGGTGTTTCCACCGTTTATGTGACCAAAGATAAAATTCAGGAGCTTCTTTAATTTGTCGTTCAATTTGATCTAAAAACTTGCGCGTGATTTCGTAATCCGGAAGTTCTTTCGGTTGTTCAGTGATTACAATAAAAGTTGCTTCATAATACCCGCGTTTTACTTTTTCAATGTTAAAGTAAAGGGCAGTGAAATCGAGCATTTTAGTTAGTTCTTCCGTTCCGGTAAATACGGGCACGTCAATGCCCATAAATAATTGTCGTTCCTTATAAGATCCGGGCTTAGGCGATTGGTCGGATAGAATTAAGGTTAACGTTTTTTCTCCTTCTTTAAACTTTCTGTAGAGGGTTCTTGCGATAAGTGAATTGGGAACCAGAGTTCCGCCAAATCGTTCGCGAATCCTTTTTACTAAAGAGTCCAAGTACGGATTTTTTATTTTCTTATAAACGGCAAATGCTTTGAATGGAGATAACTGCGCTAAATTTCCGCTCCATTCCCAACTAGCATAATGGCCACTCATTAACAAGGCGCTGTTTCCTCTCTTGTGCAAATCTTCTAATACTTCAAGATTGGTATATCGAAATCGGCGATTAAGTTCTTTCTGGGAAATGGTTAAACTTTTTATGGTTTCGAACATCATGTCGCATAAATGACAAAAAAACTTTTTTGCAATGTGGTTAATTTCCTTTGCCGATTTATCCGGAAAAACCAGTCGTAGATTATCTTTCACTACCTTTTTTCGATAGCCAATAATGTAATAGAGCAGGACAAAAACTACATCCGACAAGACATATAAAATAGGCAAGGGCAACAGCGATATGAGCCAAAGAATAGGGTAGATCGTATAAAAGGCAATCCGTTGCATTGAGTTGTTTGGCACAAAGCTAAATAAATTATTTCAAGACAGGGATTAATTCAATCGGTCTTCGGTTCAAAGATTACCGTATTTTTTTCATCAAGAACTTCATAAACACCAAAAGGCGCGTCTTCTCGCACAATGATAAAACTTTTGTCTTCTTCAAGGTACTCTAGGTACGATGGGTTTTCAGATAAGTAAGCAAATAAGATCCTAAAAAGGTTTACATTGGATTTTAAAAGTAGGTCAAAATTAGGAGGATAGTTGTCTGGCCATTTTATGGCGAGAAATGAACTAAATATAGAATGAATGATTTCAGGATTATTAATTTTCTTCACACGCTCTGCAGTGTAATTTAAACCAACAAAACCACCATGATCGGCAACAATAATAATAAGTGCTTCCGGATCTTTTTGTTCAATACTTGTAATCATGTCAATTAACCATGTATTTGCTTCTTGTAACTTTTCTAAATAAAGCAGCCGCTCCTCATCCTTTCCTCTAGAGTGTTGTGCCAGAACGGCTATATGTCCGGGTCTAATTTTTTCTATAAAGTAAAAATGGGGGCCTTCTTTCTTAGTTTCAAGGGTTTCCAACAATATATCATGACTGTCCTTTGAGAGATCAAACCCTCTAGATAAGTAGGGAATTTCACTATACGAGAAAGAAACTTCATCGTAGGCTACTTTTGGACGATTTAGAAGGAGGTAGGGGACTTCTGTGATAAAGTGCGTTTTATAGGTGTTATTTTTAAAAATAGCTAAGACTGCATTTGATCCAGCAATACTTTTCCGGAGACCATAAGGCTCTTTGGAATGTGGTTTAGGATTTTTATAATAATGATGCTTCATTGCAAACATGGCACTGTTCGAAGTTACTGTGTTGGTGTAGTTGCTATGAAAGTCCGGATATACGATAAATTGATGATTCTTAAGAAATGTTTCAAAGCCACTATTGTCAAAAGCATAGGGTTCTTTTGATAATTCAACTGAATTGGCATAACCATCGGGTTGAAGCACATAAATGTTTGGCTTCTTGACAAAGGTGGCACTCGTTATCTCGTCCGGAAGTTCTTTCCATGCTGTTGAAAAATTTACCCCTGTGCTGAGATAATAGATTAGTTGAAATCCTGTAATTAAGGCCAACAAGAACTGAAACAAAACAACTTTACGAAGGTGCTTTTGCAATATAAATGCGAGCATAAAAGCTCCAAAGACCACAAGTAGGAGCAATTTTTTTTGAAGACCAATGACGCTTACAGTGATAAAAAAGAAAAAGCCAACTAGGTTTAATGCAGTTAAAAGGAAACGGTAATTTTTACCAACTAAGGGTTGGATTTTTTTAAAGTAATATAAAAGTTGCGCTAAAAATACGGGGGTAATAATAAAAGAAAAGACCAAGAAAGTAAATTGTTCCCATGAATCGATTAAAGTAAAATTGGAGTAGTAATTATAACATAGCGGGTAAATCCCCGACGCTATTGCAACCAGTATAGGATTCGAAAATTTTTTGAGGATGTCCAAACAGTATTTTTAGTCTAAAATTAAAACTACAAAAAATATACATGTCAGCGAGCTTACGGAAGACGTTCATTAAAATGATGGGTTGTTTTATCAAATAGGTCTGACACCCTGTCAGTCAGATTCTAATGGCACAATCCTTGTCTTAGGTATAGCGAACTTAAACTGAATTCTTAAAAATATAACTATAATACTATGAGTAAAATAATTGGAATCGACTTAGGAACTACCAACTCTTGCGTATCTGTGATGGAAGGTAGCGAACCTACCGTAATCCCAAATGCTGAAGGGAAGCGTACCACTCCTTCGGTGATTGCATTTGTGGAAGGCGGAGAAATTAAAGTAGGGGATCCTGCAAAAAGACAGGCAGTAACAAACCCTACAAAGACCATTTCTTCTATCAAGCGTTTTATGGGGAATAAGTTTTCGGAATCTTCTAAAGAAGCCGAACGCGCTGCCTATAAAGTCGTGAAAGGAGATAACGATACGCCTCGTGTGGATATCGACGGACGTCTTTACACGCCACAAGAATTAAGTGCGATGATTCTTCAAAAAATGAAGAAAACCGCTGAAGATTATTTAGGACAAGATGTAACTCGTGCGGTTATTACCGTACCTGCCTATTTTAACGACAGTCAGCGTCAAGCGACAAAAGAAGCCGGAGAAATTGCCGGTCTAAAAGTAGAGCGTATCATTAACGAACCTACAGCCGCAGCCTTGGCATATGGTTTGGATAAAAAACATAAAGATCAAAAAATTGTAGTTTTCGACTTTGGTGGTGGAACACACGACGTTTCCATTCTTGAATTAGGAGACGGTGTTTTTGAAGTATTGTCTACCGATGGGGATACCCACTTAGGAGGAGATGATGTAGATCAAAAAATCATCAATTGGTTGGCCGATGAGTTTCAAAAGGAAGAAGACATGGACCTTCGCAAAGATCCAATGGCACTTCAACGTTTGAAAGAAGCTGCTGAAAAAGCAAAAATCGAGCTTTCCTCATCAACGCAAACTGAAATTAACTTACCCTATGTTACTGCGACCGCTTCAGGTCCTAAACACTTGGTAAAAACCTTAACTCGATCTAAATTCGAGCAATTAATCGACGATTTAGTGAAGCGTACCATTGCTCCTTGTGAAAAGGCAATGAAAGCAGCCGGATTATCAAAAAGTGATATTGATGAAATCATTTTAGTAGGTGGTTCGACTCGTATCCCTGCAGTGCAAGAGGCCGTTGAAAAATTCTTCGGAAAAGCTCCAAGTAAAGGGGTAAATCCTGATGAGGTGGTTGCTATTGGTGCAGCGATTCAAGGTGGTGTTTTAACCGGTGATGTGAAAGATGTATTGTTATTGGATGTGACTCC
This sequence comes from Flavobacteriaceae bacterium, assembly GCA_024643425.1. Classification (GTDB taxonomy): domain Bacteria; phylum Bacteroidota; class Bacteroidia; order Flavobacteriales; family Flavobacteriaceae; genus JAHEMY01. The sequence continues at coordinate 11,241 of JAHEMY010000036.1, read as the reverse complement.
ACTTTCTTTAGGTATTGAAACTATGGGAAGCGTGATGACCAAACTAATTGATGCAAATACAACAATTCCTACGAAGAAAAGTCAGGTATTCAGTACCGCAGCCGATAATCAGCCAAGTGTAGAAATTCACGTGTTACAAGGTGAACGACCAATGGCAAACGATAATAAAACAATTGGACGTTTCCATCTTGATGGAATTCCGCCTGCACAAAGAGGGGTGCCACAGATTGAAGTAACCTTCGATATCGATGCCAATGGTATTATCAAAGTAAGTGCCGAGGATAAAGCGACCGGTAAAAAACAAGACATCCGAATTGAAGCATCTTCAGGTTTGACCGAAGAAGAAATCAAAAAGATGAAAGCCGATGCTGAAGCCAATGCCGACGCCGATAAAAAAGCGAAGGAAGCTGTCGATAAAATCAATGAAGCTGATGCAATGATTTTCCAAACTGAAAAGCAATTGAAAGAGTTTGGAGAAAAATTGAGCGACGATAAGAAACAACCTATTGAAGCTGCATTAGAAGAATTGAAGAAAGCTTATGAAACAAGAGATGTTGATACCATTCAACCTGCGTTGGATAAAATCAACGAAGCTTGGAAAGTGGCCTCCGAAGAAATGTACAAAGCACAAGCCGAAGCTCAACAAGGAGCTCCTGCCGGAGACGCAGGAAACGCTTCAGGTGCAACCGAGGAGACAAGCGACGTGGAAGACGTAGACTTCGAAGAAGTTAAATAATTAATTAAAGTACAGTAATTTATATATTTCATAAAAGGCGACCCAAGGGTCGCCTTTTATATTTCATAGTATTATTACCAATCGACGGCAGCAGTTATTTTTAATAAATTACTTAATGGGCCTTTTACTTTCTAGCCATTCATCTAAAATTAATTTCATTTTTTTAATGATCTCAGGTTTTTCTAAAGCAATATTATTTAATTCGTCGGGATCTTCTTTTAAATTAAAAAGAAAAGGATGTTCAGGATGGTCTATATATTTATAAGTTCCATCAAAAATGGATCGATAATTTCTGGTCTCACTAATTCCGTAACCAGGCCCCTGAAAAGTCATGTCGCCGTATATGAGCGGTAATAAACTGTAACCATTGGGTGAATGCAGCAAGTTTTCTTTCGTACCACCGGCTATGTCAATCATTGTGGTCCCCACATCAATTAATTCTACTGCTGTTGTGATGGTTTGAGCTTTATATTCCTTTGGCTGGTAAATGATTAGGGAAGGGTCTAACACTTCTTTATAAAGCGTTTGCTTTCCTAATAAACCATGATCCCCAGTCATGATGCCATGATCCGAGAAAAAAACCAATACGGTATTTTCATTAAATTTTGATTTTTTCAGGAACGATAGAATTCTCCCAACCTGCGCATCCATATATGTAATTGCAGCCTGATAACGCTTCCGGTAATTGAGTGTTTGAAACTTTGTATATTTATTTAATTCGGGTCGTAACTCTTTTGGAAATCTATAATTTTGATTGATGGTGTCGATAGGTTGAAGCATATTTCGGTCTTCGAAGCGATCCATATATTCCATAGGGGGGTCAAATGGCGTATGAGGCCCGGAAAAATTTAGCCATAAAAAAAATGGGTCCGTTGACTTGTAATTTTCAAGAGTTTTTAGGGCTATCGAAGTATAATATCCATCCATATATTCCTTATCGGGATGCAAGGTAGTTGGGCTATTGCCATTCTCATTTTTAAATTTTTCTATGAGACCGTTATTAGCTAAGAAATCACCATAGTGGTCATCTCCGATGGTCCAATCTTCATTTAATTTAGCTTTATTTCTTAACTTGTTTAGAATAACCGCACGTCCCATGGATTGATAGACCGTATCAAAACCCATTTCTTTTTGCAGCGTTAAATCTCTTAATTCCGACGGTGAATTGGCCCTATGTCCCATTAAGTTGGGAATAAGATGGTTTTTACCTATAAAGTAAGTAGTGTACCCTAGCGTTTGTAATTCTTTAGGAAAGGTCCAAGTATCCGTAGGTAATTGTCTTAAATCAAGATTGTGGTACATACTTAAATTGTGAGGATATAGACCCGTAATAAAAGAATTCCTTGATGGAGTGCACATGGTTCCTTGAACAACAGCATTTGAAAAAACCACGCCGTTTTTTGCCAGTTCATCGACGTTTGGTGTTTGTGCCATTTTACCACCGTTAAACCCTAAATACTTTGCTGTTAAATCGTCCACTTCAATCATGATGATATTTGGTTTGGTCAAATTGCGTTCATCACTCAATAAACTTTCACCTGTTGGTTGCTTACAACCCAGAAGAAATGCAGCACTTATAAAAAAGAAAAAGGTTCGGATCATATCTTAAAGATAGTTAAAAATTGAAATTGGTAACATTTTGCATGATAGGATTAGCGATAGGTGGGAATGGACTCTAAAAAAAGATAAGAGGCTCCCTCAAAATCCATTTTACAGAAATAATGCTTTTTACCGTTGGTAACCATTAAATATTCGGCTTGTGTAATAAGGTTATACCGGGCTATTTGATCGAAGGTGTCTTGGGAGATGGAAACAGAAGGAGCTTTGCATTCTACAATAAGAAAAACACTTCCGTCGCTGTTAAACACCACAAGGTCGTATCTTTTTTTGGTTCCATTTAGGACCAATTGTTTTTCGACATTCATTAAGGCCGGCGACATTTGTTTGTTGTTAATTAGCCATAAAATCACATGCTGCCGCACCCATTCTTCTGGGGTGAGTACCACAAATTTTTTTCGAATAGAATCGAAAATCAACCGTTTGTTTTCGCTATTTTTGAAACGAAATGTATAAGAAGGAAAATTCAGTTTCAGCATTCAACAAAGAAACACCTTCCCTGTGAATTATCATAATGTGACCTCCCGTTTGTCCCAACAAGAATTCTGTGTATGGCATTAGAAGAAGTAAAAAATATAATCAATGATATCGCAAGGGGTTCTATCGCCCCAGTTTATTTTTTAATGGGTGAGGAGCCGTATTATATCGATGGTATTTGTTCGTATTTGGAAAACAATCTTCTAACAGAGGAAGAAAAAGGCTTCAATCAGGTAGTGTTGTATGGCAAGGACGTGACAATTGAGGATATAATTTCACAGTCGAAGCGCTATCCTATGATGGCCGAACGTCAAGTGGTAATTGTAAGAGAGGCACAGGACTTGTCACGAACCATAGAGGACCTGATCTCCTATGTGAAGGATCCGCAACCCTCTACGGTGCTCGTACTTTGTTATAAATATAAAAAGTTGGATGCCCGCAAAAAACTTACTAAGGAAATAAAAGCAAATGGAGTCCTTTTTGAGAGTAAAAAATTATACGATAATCAGGTTCCCGATTGGATTCGCCGTGTCCTTGCAGGGAAAGGATATACCATTACGCCTAAAGCGGCACAAATGCTTACAGAGTTCTTAGGAAACGATCTAGGCAAAGTAAATAACGAGTTGGAAAAACTTCAACTTATTGTTGAAAAAGGAGCGCAAATCACTCCGCAATTAATTGAAGAAAACATTGGGATTAGTAAGGATTACAACAATTTTGAATTGCAAAATGCCATAGGGGAGCGCAACCAGCTAAAAGCCTACGGAATTGTACAATACTTTGCTAATAATCCTAAAAATCACCCAATGGTGGTTACGGTTTCTCTGCTTTATAATTTCTTTTCAAAATTACTTATTTATCATTCCCTTTCAGACAAATCTCTTGCTGCAAAAGCGTTGGGAGTAAATCCATACTTCGTGAAAGATTATCAGGAGGCTGCGCGAAATTACTCCATGAAAAAAGTGAGTTCCATCGTAGGTGCTATTCGCAATACCGATGTAAAAGGCAAAGGAGTAGGGGCCTCGAATATTTCACAAGGCGATTTGATGAAAGAATTGCTGGTAGAAATTTTTAACTAGCTATTTCTTATCCATCGAAAACTTTCCAGCACCCATAATGGCAATGGCTAAAAATCCAGCTAAAAAGAGCAGTGCTTTTTCTTTCTGTGCAATGGGATCACCATTGTGAGCAATAAATGCTGCAACTGCCATGGTTGCTGCCGATATAAGAGCGGAAGGACGAGATTTAAGACCAATAAGTACCAAAACCGGAGCAACAACTTCACCTAGCAACACTAAAATTGACGAGACTAAACTTCCTACGCCAATTGGGTCGCCTACAAGAGCCATGTTGCCATCGATGAACTTCATTAATTTAGGAAAGCCGTGTGTGAGCATGAGCACCGACATTCCGATGCGCAAGATTAAGAGTCCAATATCTGGGTTTCTTTTCATGATGTGGGGATTTTAAGTTGTGCTAAGATAAAATAATTTTAATGCAAAAAAGGAACAAATGTTTCGTGCTTTTCTATTACTCAAAAAGATTTCTATTCGAAAGCCAATTCAAATTGGAAGCAGGTTTTTTTTACTGTATTTTTGTAGGAACCTATAAAGCATGAATAAAATACAAGCGTGGATCGCGGCCGCTCGTTTAAGAACCTTACCCTTGTCGGTGTCCGGAATCATCGTGGGCTCTTCCTTAGCCGCACCCAATTTTTATAATACCTCCTTGTTTTGGATGGCAATTTTTGTAACCGTAGGCTTTCAAGTACTCTCTAATTTTGCCAACGACTACGGGGATGGGGTGAAAGGAACCGACAAAAACAGGGAAGGAGAACAGCGCATGGTTGCCTCCGGAATTATTTCACCCAAACAAATGAAATTGGGAATGTTGGTGGTTGGAGCCCTCACTTTTTTTGTTGCCACCTTACTCATTTTCGAGGCCTTTGGCATGGATCAACTATTCCTTGCATTTATTTTTTTCAACCTTGCCATTGCTTCAATCGTCGCAGCTGTGAGGTATACAGTAGGGAAAAAGGCTTATGGCTATTCGGGTTTTGGGGATGTGTTTGTATTCTTATTTTTTGGCTTATTAAGCGTATTGGGGAGTTATTTCTTATTCACGAAAGCACTGCACTGGGATTTACTATTGCCTGCCTTTGCGGTTGGAAGTTTCAGTACAGCCGTCCTCAATTTAAATAATCTGCGAGACCGTGAAACGGATGCAGAGGTGGGAAAAAGGACCCTGGTTGTAAAACTTGGTTTAGATAAAGCAAAAAAATACCATTTGTTCCTCTTAGTTTTCGGGATGCTCTGTGCGTTGAGCTATTCATTTCTCCATAAAACGGTTTGGACACAATGGATGTACATCATTGCCTTTATTCCCATGCTCCTCAATATAAAAACAGTCCTTGCAAATAAGCAAGCGAATCTGTTGGACGGAGAATTAAAAAAAGTGGCGCTTAGTACTTTTTTGTTTGCTATCTTAATGGCACTATTTCATTAATTATTAATTCATTACTATGAAAATTACATTTTACGGTCAGAATTCATTAGGAATTGAAATTGCCGGCACTCATTTGCTGGTCGATCCTTTTATTAGTGGAAATCCGTTGTCGAAAGACCTAATCGATATAAACACCTTAAAAGCCGATTTCATTTTACTAACCCACGCACATCAAGATCATGTGCTGGATGCAGAAGCCATCGCGAAACGAACAGGTTCGACGATTGTAAGTAATTATGAAATTGCCATGTACTATCAAAACCTAGGAATTACGGTTCACCCAATGAATCACGGTGGAAGTTGGAAGTTTCCTTTCGGAATGGTTAAATATGTGAATGCAATCCATACTTCATCCTTCGCCGATGGAACCTATGGGGGTCAGCCCGGAGGTTTCGTCATAGAAGGGGAACATAAGAATATTTATATCGCCGGAGATACCGCACTCACCATGGATATGAAACTTATTCCAATGCAAACCAAACTTGACCTAGCGATTTTACCCATTGGCGATAATTTTACCATGGGGATTGAAGATGCGATTATTGCGAGTGATTTTGTGCAATGCGATAAGGTCCTTGGTGTTCATTACGATACATTTGGATATATCGAAATAGACCATGAAGCGGCAAAGAAACAATTTTACGATGCCGAAAAGGATCTTATGTTACTCGAAATTGGTGAATCGATCGAGCTTTAATGAAAGCAACCTACCAGCAATACATTTTAAATTTTAAACAAGCGAGTGGTACCTCTCGAGGAATCCTGCGGCAAAAGGAGACTTGGTATTTAGTGGTGCATGATGAAGGAAAATGGGGCATTGGCGAATGCGGACTCCTTAGAGGGCTAAGCATCGACGATCGAAGTGATTACGAATCCAAGCTCCAATGGCTCGTTGCAAATATTCAAGATAATCCGGAAACGCTTTACGAAGCACTTACCGAATTCCCTTCAATTCAATTTGGACTGGAAATGGCTTTGAAATCGCTTCATGCGTCAGATCCTTTCACCTTATTTCCTTCCAAATTTACTGATGGAACCGCCGGGATGTCTATCAACGGACTTATTTGGATGGGTGATAAGGATTTTATGAAGGCGCAAATTGTCGATCGTATAGAAAATGGTTTTGGTTGTATCAAAATGAAAATTGGAGCCATCGATTTTCAAAAGGAATTAGAACTTCTCAAATTCATCCGGAAAGAGTTTTCGGCAAACGAAATTGAATTGCGGGTCGATGCAAATGGAGCTTTTCAACCCAACGAGTCGCTTGAAAAGTTAAAACAACTTTCCCAATTCCAATTGCATTCCATCGAACAACCCATTGCCGTGAATCAATGGGAGGAAATGGCGGCACTATGTGAAAACACACCCTTAGCCATCGCTCTGGATGAAGAACTGATTGGCATATTTTCAAAAGAAAACAAAACAGCCCTCTTAGATGCGATTCAACCTCAGTATATCATCCTGAAACCTAGCTTTATTGGAGGCTTTAAGGGTACAGATGAATGGATCAATTTGGCAAATGTGCGCAACATGGGTTGGTGGGTGACTTCAGCCTTAGAAAGTAACATCGGATTAAACGCAATTTCACAATACACCTTTCTAAAAAATAGTAAATTGCCACAAGGTTTAGGAACAGGAAGTTTATACACCAATAACATTCCGTCACCCTTAGAAATTATCAATGGTTCAATTCAATGGAATCCAAATAAAACATGGAACCTTGAAGCTTTAAATGAAATTACATGTTTATAGAACAAGCGTATAAATTTTTACACGAATCCTGGCGCTATGTGGTAGGGTTGATCGTAATTTTTGTAATCTGGCAATTAGGGTCCATTCCCTTTTCATTAGCAGTTATGATGAAAGTGCTTGCCGAAGGTGGGGACCTAATGACCTATCTAGACGATCAGACCATGCTCATGAAAGTCCTGGAGCCCAACCTAACCTTCTTTCTTGTGCTCCTATCTTTTGCCATTGGATTGTTAGGATTATACCTTTGGGTGCGATTCGTTCATAAACAACCGATGAAAGAGCTTACCACCGCTCGAAAAAAAATTGATTGGGGTCGATTTTGGTTTGGTTTTGGCCTAATTGCCATTACCACCACCGCGTTAACCGTTATTGATTACCAGAGCAATCCCGATAACTATTTGGTGCAATTTCAATGGGGCCCATTTTTAATTCTGGCTGTAATTGCCATCATCATGATTCCCCTGCAAACGAGTTTTGAGGAATATTTTTTTAGAGGTTACTTAATGCAAGGTATTGGCGTAATGGCCGGAAATCGATGGGTTCCCTTACTAACTACTTCGGTAATCTTTGGAAGTCTGCATTTTTTCAATCCTGAAGTGGCAAAAATGGGAAACATCATCATGATCTACTACATAGGAACTGCCTTGTTTTTAGGGATAATGACCTTAATGGACGACGGGATGGAGCTGGCTTTAGGGTTTCATGCGGGAAATAATTTGGTAGCCTCTTTATTAGTAACTGCCGATTGGACCGCGTTCCAAACAAATTCAATTTTAAAGGATGTTTCCGATCCCTCCACAGGTTTCGATGTGTTGGTTCCTGTGGTACTCGTTTATCCTTTGTTCTTATATCTAATGGCCCGACGTTATAAATGGTCTGGTTGGACGGAAAAGCTTACAGGAAATTTAATTCCACCAAAGCCGGAAACGGAATTTGAAATCGATGCTTAATTCACATTTTTGAAACCAACCTCACCACATATCCACCCGAAGTTTCAATTAAACGGACTCTCCTTTGAATCTGCCGAGGAGATTTTGAATTTTGCGGAAGGGCTTATTGAGCAAGGAGACGATTATGAGGTGAGTATGGCACAATTTCTTGAAGAATGGCTCAATTTTGAACCGCATGTGGAAGTAAATACTTCCGGTTCTACAGGAAAACCAAAAACCATCCGAATCTTAAAATCTCACATGATTGAAAGTGCCAAAGCGACCGGGGCTTATTTCAAAGTAGGTGTTGGGACCAAGGCCTTGCTGTGTTTGTCTTCCGAGTATATTGCCGGAAAAATGATGCTGGTGCGTGCCATGGTTTTGGGATGGGACATTCATGTAGTAGCTCCGGAAAAAGATGCGTTGGTCGAATACGACAACCCCTACGATTTTGTCGCTTTGGTGCCCTACCAACTTTATCATTCGATCAACGCCTTGAGTAAAGTAAAGAAACTTATTGTTGGCGGCGGTGTGCTCTCAAGACACTTGGAAGATCTTTTGGAGGATCTACCGGTGGAAGCATTCGCAACCTATGGGATGACGGAAACCATAACACATATCGCAGTGCGCAGAATTAATGGTTTTGCCAAATCTGAAATCTATCATGCGCTTCCGGGAGTAAAATTCTCCATAGACGATCGAGGATGTTTGGTGATTAACGCTCCAAAAATTTCTGATGCGGAAATTGTGACCAACGATCTCGTCGAACTCCAATCCGGCATGTCGTTTAAATGGCTGGGAAGAATAGACTTTGTAATCAACAGTGGAGGAATTAAAATGAATCCTGAATTGATCGAACGAAAACTACAGCCTTATTTGCAACTTCCTTTTGTTATTACTTCCGAACCGGATGAGGCCTTGGGTGAAAAATTAGTATTGGTGGTTCAGGACGACGGAAGTGGCGTTACTCCCAACTATGCCGAAATATTCTCGCATCTGGAATCGAAGGAACGTCCTAAGAAAGTTTATACACTTTCAGAATTTCCATTTACCGAAACAGGAAAAGTAAAACGCCGACAAATCCACAAGATTCTGAAAAAGTTTAGAAAGTAGTCAAATAGTAGTAATGAGCAGTGCGAGTGATTTATGAGATTGGCTCAATATGATTACAAAAATTGAAATTACCTTATCTTTAATAAAAATACTACCGATGAGATACCTAATTCTGTTCTTTATATTCTTTACCATCTCCGGTTACAGTCAGATACTGTCCGAACGTGATCGAGCACAATTGTATGATGAGATTTTAGCCGATCGTTTCAACAACTTGATGCCAAAATTGATGGATCAAGCCGATATCGATCTTTGGTTGGTCATCTCTCGAGAGTATAATGAAGATCCAGTTATTCGTACCATGCTTCCGGCTACTTGGCTGAATGCGCGTAGAAGAACCATCTTGGTTTTTTATAGAAACAAAGAGCAAAATACCATCGAAAAATTAGCCGTAGCACGATATGATGTAGGCGATAACATTACCTCGGCTTGGGATAAGGAGCAACAACCGGATCAATGGAAACGATTGGTTGAGATTATTCAAGAACGAAACCCGGAAAAGATAGGGATCAACCATTCGAAATATTTTGGGATTGCCGATGGCCTTGTAAAAACAGACTATGAAGAATTAGTCGAGGCCTTACCTTCCAATTTGAAAAGCAAGCTCGTATCTGCCGAACAACTTGCCATCGCTTGGATTGAAACGCGCACCGATAAGGAAATGCAAGTACTACAACAAATGGTCGATATTACCCACGATATTATTGACGAAGCCTTTTCAACCAAGGTAATTACTCCCGGAAAGACTACCACAGAGGATGTTGTATGGTGGATGCGGCAAAAGGTAACCGATTTAGGTCTTGAGACCTGGTTTCATCCCACCATCGATATACAACGAAGCAACGAAGCTTTAAAAAGTCATATAGAGTCTTTTTCAAAAGGCAAGGAAGATCAGGTTATACAGAAGGGCGATTTGTTGCATTGCGATTTCGGAATCACCTATTTAGGACTTAATACCGATTGCCAGCAGCATGCCTATTTTTTAAAAGATAATGAAAAAGAAGTGCCTCAGTTTTTGCAAGCCGCCTTTAAAAAAGGGAATCGCGTGCAAGATATTTTCACAGGAAATTTTGCCACCGGAAAAACAGGAAATCAAGTACTTCTGAAATCGTTAGAAGAAGGCAGGGCAGAAGGTATGCGTCCTTCAATCTATACACATCCTCTTGGAACCTATGGACATAGTTCCGGCACTACTTTTGGTATGTGGGATTCGCAAGAAGGGGTGCCTGTAAATGGCGATTATCCCCTGCATGAGAATACGGTCTATGCCATCGAGTTAAACACGACCGTTCATATTGATGAATGGAATAAAGACATTCGAATCATGCTCGAAGAAGCCGGTTTTTATGGTCCCAAAGGATTTCGTTACGTAAACAAACGACAAGAAGCGATTAAAGCAATAAAATAATCGCTTACTTTTTCCGAACTTCAAAGATATCGGTACGACGATCCCTCAAGTTTCGAACGCTTCCAAACTGATTTAATTGACGAAGCAGATCGATATCGACATCGGCAATTAAAATCATCTCGGTATTTGGGGTAGCCTCGGCCTTGATGCCCGTTGCCGGAAACGCAAAATCGCAAGGTGTGAATACCATCGATTGCGCAAACTGCATGTCCATATTGTGTACTTTCGGTAAGTTTCCAACACTCCCTGCAATAGCCACATAACATTCGTTTTCGATGGCCCGTGCCTGGGCACAGTTTCGAACACGAGAATAACCATTCTGGGTATCGGTCAAGAAAGGGATAAACAGGATGTCCATGCCTTCATCGGCAAGAAGTCGACTCAATTCAGGGAATTCAGAATCGTAACAAATTAGAATACCTATTTTTCCACAGTCGGTGTCAAACACTTTTAAATCATGACCACCTTGAAGTCCCCAAACCTTCGCTTCATCGGGAGTAACGTGTAATTTCTCATAACGCTCCACATTTCCATCGCGCTTGCATAAATAGCCTACGTTGTAAAGATTCCCATCTCTGATTTCGGGCATGGAGCCGGAAATAATATTGATGTTGTACGATATCGCTAATTCCGAGAACTTTTGAACAATGGTTTCGGAGAATCCTGCTAATTCCCGAATCGCTTCATGGGCGTCTAAATGATTG
>JAHEMY010000125.1 GCA_024643425.1 Flavobacteriaceae bacterium | reverse complement strand
TTACCTGAACCAGTCTGGTTCACGGAACTGTTGTTCGCTTGTCCGAAGACCAATACCCCTACCATCAAAAAGGCAGCTGTAAAAATTAGTTTTTTCATTTAATATATATTTTTAGTGAATCCCTACCAAAAATTTAGGTAGGGATTCAAATTTTGATTTAGTTATTTTGGTAAACATCAGAGGCGTTGTTATTACCAAGTTGATTTACATCACTAATATGGCTATCACCAAATTGTTGAACAGTGCTTCCATTTGAAATTCCATCTTGAAGAACAGTACTCATGTGGTCAAATCCATTTTGTGTAACAACGCTAGCATTTAAATCACCCAATTGATCAACATCAGAGGTATTGGTTTGACCATCTTGTTGGACGTAAGAATAATTGCCATCACCTTCTTGATTTACATCACTCACACTACCATCTGAAGAAGCTGGGAAAAATCCTTGCCAAACTTGAGATGTATTATTATCACCTAATTGATTTACAGTACTTCCATTATTGTCGCCATATTGGAAAACTTTAGAGTAGTTAGAAGCTCCATTTTGATCAACGTCCGAGTTATTTGCATTTTCATACTGGTAAACCTCAGATTGGTTACTACTTCCAATTTGATTAACTGTACTAATCATGTCATTCGCAATGTAAAGCCCATCTCCTTGATACATTATAGAAGAGTTTCCATTACCAAGTTGATAAGTATCGCTATCATTATTGGCGCCGTATTGGTTTTCGAATGCTGAATTACTATCACCGTGTTGCTCAACATTGGAGTTATTTGATGCACCATCCTGATTTTGCTCAGAATCGTTGAAATCGCCATCTTGCCAATTATAGGCGTAATTAGCGCTTCCAATTTGAGTGATAGAGGATAGATTGTCGTCAGATTCGTCTACTACATTGTAGTGTTGATCGATGTGTGCAAAATTATTACTACCATCCTGATCAACTGTCGCTGTATTGCGTTCGTTATCATTTGGATAAGCAACAAGGCCTTGATGAACCAAGGATTGATTACTGGTGCCATTTTGGGTAACCGTTGCACTGTTATCGTCCCCTGCTTGTTCCACTTCAGAGTCGTTTGTTAATCCTGATTGTGTCACCGAGGACCCATTTCCATTTCCTAATTGATCGACATCACTGTTGTTCATTTGTGCAAACATGATTGTTCCACACATTAGCGCTGCTGCGCTTAACATTAATTTTTTCATAATTGTAAGGTTTAAAAAAATTGATTAATAATTGATTAATAAAAGAAAACCCTGAGGCATGCCCCCAGGGTTTATATTAGAATTTTAGTTGCTTTGATTTACAATTGAACCATTATTATTGCCAATTTGGCTAACATTGCTTAAATGATTATCACCTGTTTGGTTCACCAAACTACCATTCATCATTCCATTTTGAAGAACAATACTAGAATGACTTAGTCCAGTTTGATAAACATCACTATCATTATCGTCTCCCATTTGGTCAACATCAGAAGTGTTCAAGTCTCCTTCTTGACCCACATAACTGTCATTATCATTCCCAGTTTGGTCTACGGTCGAAAGATTGTTATTTGAATCATAGGTTTGGTATACAAAGGAGGAATTTCCGTCTCCATTTTGTTGAACAGAACTGTTATTATCATTACCAACATAACCTTGAATTGCATAAGAATAGTTATTGTTACCCATTTGATCAACATCGGAAATATTATTATTTCCACGTTGACCCAATATCGCATCATTACCATTACCAGTCTGATCCGTATCGCTAATATTGCTATCTCCGAATTGCCAAGTTAAACCAAAGTTATTATCACCTGTTTGAGTAATATCGGAATCACCATTTGTAGAAACAAATGGAACTCCTAGTGCTGAATTCCCCTGATCTACATCTACAATGTTTCCATTTCCAATTTGATCAACATCAGAATTGTTATCGTCACCAAAAGCCTCTACATTGGAAGTATTATCATCTCCAATTTGCTCAACATCCGAAATGTTCATATTACCCTGCTGACTAACAACAGAACTATTATCGTATCCAAGAGGACTACTATTCAATGGTACTCCACCTGCTTGCCAAACAAAACTACTATTTGAATTACCATCTTGAGCGACGGTACTTGAATTACCATCACCAACTTGATAAGCAATCGAAGAGTTATCATCTCCTGTCTGATCAACGTCTGAATTATTTAAATCTCCCCATTGTTGAATGAAGGCATAATTGGAAGTGCCTGTTTGATCTACGTTTGACAGGTTGTCATCGGAACCAATGCTTGAACTTTGATAAACATCAGAATCATTTAATGTACCCGATTGATTCACATGGCTTTCGTTCCCATTTCCCGCTTCGCCATAGTAATTTCCCTGCCAGGTATCGGAGGAATTGGAGTCTCCATTTTGATCTACAGAAGACAGGTTATCATTTCCTTGCTGATACGTATTCTGGTCATTTGTGACACCCAATTGAGTTACATCCGAATCGTTATTATCTCCCAATTGCAATACATAAGAATCATTGGCATTTCCAGTTTGGCTTACTGCACTACCATTCCCATTTCCGGTTTGGTCTACGTCGGAGGTGTTCGCCTGTCCGAAGACCATGACTCCACAAAATAGCGCCATCGCGCTTAACATTAATTTTTTCATAATTGTAAGGTTTATAAAAATGTTTAAATTGATTAATATAAAGCTACAGACATCTCCGTAACCCTGTTTTATAATAATGTATTCTTTACATTAAATTTAGGTTTGTTCGACGCTTGGAATAACTCAAAATCCAAGAGTCCTTGATTACATATTTTTTGATAACATAAGTTGAGAAGATATTGGGGGGAGTTTCTCTTGAAAGTGAACTTGGGGATTAGCAGTTCCGAACTTTCTTTCACAAAGGTGAGAAATATATTCTTACAAAACTATACGTGTATATACGTAATCTATTCATAATGAATATAATGACTTATTTTTCTTACGAGTAAAAAAGGTTTATTCTGCTGACCGGCTAAAATCATGGATGAATTACATCTTTTTCCTACAAATTTATAAATGTTAAAGTTACGTTAAAAATAATTTCGAAATCGTTTTCGACAATTCAATAATATTTGACTAAGTTGTTAGAAGTAAACAACTTCCCTTGATTTTGTTGGGATTCCATGTTTTTGTTTATTCTTTTAAGCTTAAAGTTTAACTAAATGATTTTGTGCATTTTACTCACTTAATATTTCTCGACTAAAAATGAACGAGTTTTTCTATCATTATGCTTATTTACTATAATTAAACAAAACAAAATTTTCATATTTATTCGATTAAAAATTGAAAGTCTTCCTACAAAATGTAATCCAAAAATGACACGATTGATACAAGCTGAAAACTAGCTGTTGTAAAATAAAAAAAAGCCGCTTGAAAAAAGCGGCTTTTAAAATTCTTGTAATTCTCTATTTGGTAAATAGCAACTCCCTGTATTTAGGCAATGGCCATAATTCGTCGTCTACCAAAAGTTCCAATTTATCACAATGGTATCTAATCTCTTCAAAATAAGGCTTCACTTTATCGCAATACGCAAAAGCTCTCTTTTCCATATCGGTCATCGTATTGGCTTTCTTGCGCTCATCAATCATTTTATTGATTCCAACGTTAATCTTTTCAATATGATTACTAATACTTTCAATCAAGTGCATTTGCTCTGCGGCTACTTTTTTGAAACTAGTCCCATAAATCTCTTTCAATCCGCGAACATTCTCAATTAAGATATTTTGATAACGAATAGCGGTTGGAACTACATGGTTGCGCGCGATATCGCCTAAGAT
The DNA here is from genome assembly GCA_024643425.1 of Flavobacteriaceae bacterium. Taxonomy (GTDB): domain Bacteria; phylum Bacteroidota; class Bacteroidia; order Flavobacteriales; family Flavobacteriaceae; genus JAHEMY01. Next base: position 2,567 of record JAHEMY010000125.1, on the reverse strand, counting down.
TCTTCCTTCGATCTGAATTCTTTTGGCATACTCCTCCACTTCAATTTCATGACGCGCTTCGATTTCTACTTTATTAAGGATACCCAACTCTTCAAACAAAGCGATGGCTTTCTTAGAAACTTTTGCTTTCAAAGCCAATGGTGTTGTTTTATTGTTGCTTAATCCCCTTTTCTTCGCTTCTTTCTCCCATGCATCTCCATATCCATCTCCTTCAAATCGAATACGCTTGGATTGCTTGATGTATTCACGTAAGACATTAAAGATAGCATCGTCTTTTTTCATCTTCTTATTAGCAATTAAGGCATCTACTTCTTTTTTGAAGTCGACCAACTGCTTTGCAACCACCGCATTTAAAACCGTCATTGGATTAGCACAGTTGGCTGTTGAACCTACTGCACGAAATTCAAATTTATTTCCGGTGAAGGCAAATGGGGAAGTTCGGTTACGATCTGTATTGTCTAACATAATCTCTGGAATCTTACCTACCACATTTAGCTTCAATTCGGTTTTTTCCTGAGGAGATAATTTTCCGCTGGTCACTTTTTCTAATTCATCCAATACCTCGGTAAGCTGCGATCCAATAAATACAGAGATTATCGCCGGTGGTGCCTCATTGGCTCCCAAACGGTGATCGTTACTGGCACTAGCAATCGACGCACGAAGAAGTTCTTCGTATTCGTTTACCGCTTTAATGGTATTGATAAAGAAGGTCAAGAATTGTAAATTCTTCATTGGAGTGCTTCCGGGTCCTAATAAATTCACCCCAGTGCTGGTTGCCAGAGACCAGTTGTTATGTTTTCCACTACCGTTGATTCCTGCAAAAGGTTTTTCGTGGAACAACACCTTAAAGTTATGTCGCTCCGCTACTTTGTCCATCACATCCATCAAAAGTGAGTTATGGTCTACCGCCAAGTTTGCTTCTTCGAAGATTGGTGCTAACTCGAACTGGTTAGGTGCCACTTCATTATGACGGGTTTTTACCGGAACGCCCAAATGCATACATTCGGTTTCCAGATCACGCATATAATTAAGGACACGCGTAGGGATCGATCCAAAATAGTGATCGTCCAATTGCTGACCTTTTGCCGAAGAATGCCCTAATAAGGTTCTTCCTGCCAAACTTATGTCCGGACGAGCAGCAGCCAGCGATTTATCGATAAGGAAATATTCTTGTTCCCACCCTAAAGTAGCTACGACTTTGGTTACGTTTTTGTCGAAATATTTTGCGACAGCCGTTGCAGCTTGATCAATACTTTGTAACGAACGAAGTAAAGGTGTTTTGTTATCCAAGGCTTCCCCTGTATACGCCACGAATACGGTTGGAATGCACAAAGTAGTTCCGTAGATGAATGCCGGTGAAGTTGGATCCCAGGCTGTGTATCCTCGGGCTTCAAATGTATTACGAATTCCCCCGTTTGGAAAACTAGAAGCATCCGGTTCTTGCTGAACCAATTGCCCACCACCAAATTTCTCGATCGCCAAACCACCTTCTACCGTTTCAAAAAAAGCATCGTGCTTTTCGGCAGTAGCTCCTGTTAAAGGCTGAAACCAGTGTGTGTAGTGTGTTGCTCCCTTGGAAATCGCCCACTCTTTCATACCGGTTGAGATATGATCGGCGACACCTCGGTCAATTTTTGTTCCTTTGTCGATGGCTTCCATCACACTCTTGTAGGAGTCTTTAGTAAGGTATTGACGCATAGCCTTTTCGTTAAAGACATTGTCACCAAAAATCTCGGAACGACGCGCAGGCTCGGTTACCGGAACCGGCTTACGGTTAAAAGTTTCACTTAGGGCCTTAAATCGTAACGTTGACATAGAATTATGCTTTTTTAAAGTTATCGTTATAAACGTGGCAAAAATACATATAAATTAATCACACCCCATATTTTTTAATGTTAAGTTATTAATAATGTATAAAATGTTGTTTATAACCCCAAAATTTTAAGGGGTAAGCATGAGAAAACTAAAAATTGAAGCGTTTTACCCTTGCTTTTAGCCGAATGCCAGGGTTATAAAGACTAAGTAGGCCACGACAATAACAAACCCTTTCACCCTACTGAATTGTCCGCGTTTGGGTAATAGTGCTAGTGGCAATAGTACGAGAGCGAATCCGAGCATCCAGAAAATGTCGTTGGAAAGAACTTCCTTACTCTGAACGGTAATAGGCTGAATTATGGAGGTAATTCCTAAAACACAGGCAATATTAAAAATATTGGAACCTATTAAATTTCCTAAGGAGATCGCTTTTTCTTTCTTTATGGCAGCTATAATGGAAGCTGCCAATTCAGGCACACTTGTTCCGATAGCGATCATGGTTACGGCAATAACGCGCTCGCTTACATTCATGGACCTGGCCAAATCGACCGCACCTTTCACCAACCATTCACTGCCTCCCCAAAGTGCAAGACCGCCAATTAAAAACCAAATAACAATTTTAAAATTTGAAACTTTCGATAGCGTCAGATCCACTTCTTCGGAAAGTTCATCTTTTAAATGTTTGTTCATTCGAGCATTGTAGAATAACAACCAGAGATAACCTCCCAAGAACAATAATAGCCCTATTCCTT
>JAHEMY010000035.1 GCA_024643425.1 Flavobacteriaceae bacterium | reverse complement strand
AGGATGAAGAGGATTATTCGGCATTGTACAACGTTATCTATTGCTTCGAATATTTAGATCAAAATTTGGAAGCCATTGATTATCTCAATGCTTTTCTAAATAAGAATCCATATTGCGAAGTTGCATGGCATCAAGTAGGAAAGCAATACTACGCCCTTAAAGAATATAAAAAAGCATTGGCAGCCTTCGACTTTGCCATCATTAGCGATGATCGATTTATTGGTGCGCACCTTGAAAAAGGGAAAGTGCTTGAAAAACTCAAAGACTACCAAAGAGCAATTGAAAGTTATACGCTTACTTTAAACTTAGAAGACCCTACATCCTTTGCCCTACTCCGTATAGGAAAGTGCTATGAAAAAATGGGGAATAGTGAAATGGCGCTTCAATTTTACACCAAATGCGTCGAAGAAGACTCATTACTAGATAAGGCCTGGATAGCCATCACCGATTATTTCTTTAGAAAAAAGAATTATCAAAAGGCGTTATATTATATTGAAAAAGCCATCAACATTGATAGTGAGAATGTGCTTTATTGGAAGCGTTATGCAAAAATTAATAAGCATTTGTTATTGTTCGAAGAAGCCGAACACGGTTTCCGAAGAAGCATTGAATTAGGGAATTACGAAATGGAGACCTGGCTGTCTCGTTGTGATATCCTAATCCAGCTCGGAGAATTTGATGCTGCTGTCAATAATCTACTACAAGCCACGGAGTTTTATCCAGAAAATGCCGAAATTGAGTATCGCTTGGCCGGACTTTATTACACCTTATTAGAACCAAGTAAAGGAGCGTTTCACCTCAAGAATGGACTTGATTTGGAAGAAGATTTCACGCTAATCATGGAAGAACTTTTTCCCATGGTATACTTGAAAAAAAGCGTGCAACAATTAATTAATAATCACCAAAAACCTTCGGTTTAAATTCTGTATTTTTGGGACTAATTGATATTTTTCATGGATTCCCGAAATTTCAAACACTACTTCTGGATAAGTCTTAAAGGTATTGCCATGGGTGCTGCTGATGCAGTCCCGGGAGTTTCAGGAGGAACCATTGCTTTTATCTCAGGGATTTACGAAGAATTAGTTTCCACCATAAGTTCGATTGACTTTTCATTAGTAACTACCTTACGCAAACGAGGATTGAAGGCTTTTTGGACCCAATTAAATGGTAATTTTTTGGTAGCATTACTCTCCGGGATTCTTATCAGTTTCGTAAGCTTTATGCGCCTAGCAAAGTATCTAATTGAAAACCAACCCATTCTTATTTGGTCATTTTTCTTTGGTTTAATCATCGCGAGTGTGATTTATGTAGGGAAAGAAATAAAACAATGGAGGGCGGTCACTTTATTATCAATAATTATGGGGGCCCTTGTTGCCTTTTATATCACTACACTTCCCAGCCTTGGTTCAAATGAAAATTCCATTTTTCTATTTTTTGCAGGAGCGTTGGCTATTTGCGCCATGATCTTACCGGGAATTTCCGGATCCTTCATCTTAGTGGTCTTAGGTGCCTATAAAACGCTTAGCGACGCCATACATGATCTAAACATTCAGCGAATCGCCATATTTGCATCGGGCGCCACTATTGGATTGCTAAGCTTTAGTCGGTTGCTAAAGTGGCTTTTCAAACATTATGAAAATACGACCTTGGCATTACTCACTGGTTTCATCATTGGCAGCTTAAATAAAATTTGGCCCTGGAAGGAAACCTTAAGTGTTTACGCCAAAGAAGGTGGAGCCATTGTTCCTATGTATGAAGTTACTTCATTGGGCACACTTTCTGTTTTTCAAAAACAACAAGGAAATTTTGATTTATACAAAACAGTGACTGAACAAAGCGTGAGTCCTTGGCAATTTTCAGAAATTAACGGTGGTATGGATCCACAACTATGGTTATCAATACTATTTACCGCCTTGGGCTTCGTTACTATTTTTTTGCTTGAACAAACGGCCAAACTCAAAAATTCAAAGCGATGAGCTTAGAGCGCAGTTTCACCGATCGATTTTGGCTTGTCCTAAAAGGACTCGCCATGGGAGCAGCCAACAAAGTGCCGGGCGTATCGGGAGGAGTAGTTGCCTTTGTGGCGGGGTTTTACGAAGAATTTATTTATTCACTGCAGAAGGTAAACCGCAAAGCCTTTGCCTTACTAATCAATGGACGATTTCGTAGCTTTTACAGATACATCAATGGGCGCTTTTTAGGATTGCTCATTTTTGGGATGGTGATTAGCTATTTCAGTATTTCGAAATTGTTGGATTTTTTAATCATTCACTATGAACTTTATGTCTGGAGTGCCTTTTTTGGAATGATTATCGGTTCCATCTACTATATCTCAAAAGATTTTGGTGCATGGAATCGGACCTATCTAACTTACTTATTATTGGGTGTAATTGCTGGAATAAGCATTAGTTTTTTAGAACCCGCCAAAGAAAATAGTAATTTAATTTTTGTGTTTTTCTGTGGAATGATAAGTGTTTCAGGAATGACACTCCCGGGCTTATCCGGCTCCTTTATCCTAATGCTCATTGGAAACTATGTATTACTATTGGTGGATTCGGTGAATGCATTGTACGATACCATTTCAGACATTCTCCTTTTAGATTTTTCATTTTTTGACAATACGGGACGCATCGAACTTTTGAAGATTCTAGCAGTTTTTTCAATAGGTTCATTGGTAGGTCTTGTTTCCTTCTCACATTTATTGGCTTATGTGCTAAACCATTACAAGAAAGCAACTTACGCTGTAATTATTGGATTTATTGCAGGTTCTTTGGGAGTGGTTTGGCCTTGGAAGACTAAAGAGTTTGAAAGGGATGCCCTTGGTGCTATAAAATTAGATGCTGAAGGTCGAGAAATTATAAAAGATTTTGATCGGTATTTACCCACTGAGTGGTCGCTGGAAACCCTCGCCGCAATTTTCTTTATCTTGCTTGGGATATTAATTGTAATAAGCCTAGAGCGCTTCAATAAAAAGAAAAAAATAAGTACCCATGGCTAGATACGGACTCATAGGAAAGAACATTGCTTATTCATTTTCAAGAGACTTTTTTACAACAAAGTTTGAACAGGAACATCGAAAAGCTACCTACGAAAACTTTGATTTAGATCGTATAGAGTTGTTTCCTGAGCTCATAAAAACCACGGAACATTTAAAAGGTCTCAATGTTACCATTCCTTATAAAGAGGCAATCATACCTTTTCTTGACGAATTGGACCCGGAGGCTGAAATCATTGGGGCTGTGAACACCATAAAAATTAAAAAGAACGGAAAATTAGTAGGCTATAATACAGATCATTATGGTTTTGCAAAGGCGCTTGAAGTTTTTTTTCCAATGGAATCCAGAACGGCCTTAATTTTAGGAAATGGTGGGGCTGCTAAGGCAATTAGTTATGTCTTGGAGACCATGAATTTTGATTATAAAATAGTATCGAGAACTCCTTCGGAGCAGGGCTACACGTACAAGCAATTAAATGAAACCATCATGGAGAACCATGCTTTAATCATTAATTGCACACCGCTCGGCACCTATCCTAATACCGAGGAATATCCGCACATCCCCTATCAATTTATCAACTCAGACCACAAACTATTTGATTTAATCTACAATCCAAGTAAAACAGAGTTTTTAAAATTAGGCTTTGCTTCGGGTGCAAAAATTACCAACGGACAAAAAATGTTGGAGTACCAAGCACTTAAAGCTTGGGCCATTTGGAAATCCTAAAATAGTGTAAAAAGCAGGCTCTTCCTTTGCAGTGTGGGCAGTTGTTAGTATCTTTCTAAGCTATTAGCGAATACGCACCCTAACATTGAAACAAATGTCCGACAAAAATTTGCACGAAAACGAAAAAGAGTTATTAACCGAAACGGAATCAGTAAGTTCTGAGCAGGAAACTTCTGCAGAAGAAACCCAAGACACCAAAATCAAAGAGGAACTTTTGGAAGCTGCGGCTGAAGAGGAGAGTCCTTCAGAACCGGTTATCGAAACTGAAGCAATAGCAGAGGAAAAAGAAGAAGCGATATCCGATTCAAACGATGTCGAAAAAGATTCTTCCGATGAAGCTTTAGAAAAATCGAGCGAAGTGGTTATTGATGACACCATTGAGGTTGAAGAAAAAACTCAAATCCAAAACGAAGAAGATCACGACGATGCCGAAGATGAGGAAGAAGTAGAATCTTCAGAAGATGAACACAAAGAGGAATCGTCTGACGAAGAGGAAGAAGTGGATTATCATTCGCTATCAAAAAAAGAATTAATCGCTGCCTTAAAGCAATTACTTCAGGAAAAGCCTATTCAGAGTATCAAGAATGCCGTTGAAGAAATAAAAACTGAATTTAATGCGAAGTTTTCAGAAGAATTAGAACACAAAAAGGAAGAGTTTCTTGAAGAGGGTGGTAACATCATCGATTTTCAGTATTCTACACCCCTAAAAAAAGAGTTCAATTCGGTCTACTTCGACTATAAGGAAAAGCGAAACAATTATTACAAGAATTTAAAAAAGGACCTTCAAGATAATCTCGAAAAGCGATTAGAATTGATCGAAGAATTAAAAGGCCTTTTAAATGCTGAAGAGAACATCAACAGCACCTATAAGCACTTTAAGGAAATACAAGAAAAATGGCACGTAGCAGGTCCAATTCCAAGAGATAAATACAATTTAGTTTGGAACACCTACCACCACCACGTTGAAAATTTTTACGACTTCCTGCACCTAAACCGAGAGTTTAGGGATATGGACTTCAAACATAATTTAGAGCAAAAACTCAAAATTATTGGAAGAGCGGAAGAACTTGCGCAAGAAGAAGATTTGGGCAAAGCATTTAGAGAACTTCAAATGCTTCACAAAATGTGGAAGGAAGATGTTGGACCCGTTGCTAAAGAATTCCGAGATGAAGTTTGGGACAAATTCAGTGAAGCCACCAAAGTATTGCACGATAAACGTCAGGCGTATCTAAATGAAATGGACGCTGTTTTTGAGCAAAATTTCATTACTAAAAAAGAATTGACCGATCGTATTAGCGAGATCACACAGAATACAAAGCCAAATCATAAAGCTTGGCAAAACGCCATTAAAAAAGTTCAGGAACTGAGAGATCAGTACTTTGAACTAGGTAAAGTTCCTCGAAATAAAAATAAAGAAATTTGGAATTTCTTTAAGGAGGCCACTCGTAATTTTAATCACGAAAAGAATAGTTTTTATAAGAATCAGAAGAAGGAGCAATACGCCAATTTAGAGAAAAAGCAAGAGCTTGTTCAAATTGCTGAAGCGAATAAGGACAGTGACGATTTTGAAGTAGTTACTGCGCTGATGAAAAAAATACAGCAAGACTGGAAGAAAATTGGTCATGTTCCGCGTAAGGATAGCGATAAAATTTGGAAGCAGTTTAAAGATGCTTGTAACTACTTTTTTGACCGACTGCACGCTGAAAAGAATGAAGCCAATAAGGAAGAAGCTGCTAATTTAGAAACCAAAGAATCCATGTTAGCCGAAATAAGTGCCATGGAATTATCCGGAGATCAGAAAGCCGATTTAGCGTTAATTAAAGCTAAAATTAGTGATTGGAAGCAGGTTGGCCGTGTTCCTTATAACAAAAAGAATATCGAACAAAAATTCAATAAAGTATTGGATGGATTGTTCGGAAAATTAAAGTTAAGTAAAACAGAAGCTGAGCTCATTCGTTTTGAGAATAAACTCAACGCGATTGTTTCACAAGAAGACGAGCGAAAATTACAAAACGAAAAATTCTTTATTTCTAAGAAAATTACTGAAGTTAAAGATGAAATACGTCAGTTGGAAAACAACCTAGGGTTCTTTCAACATGTCGATCAAAACAACCCATTGGTGAAGGAGGTTCATAAAAATATCGACCGTCATAAAGACCAACTGGAAGTTTGGAAAGCGAAGATGAAAAAAATTAAATCACTTCAATAAAACAAAAAATCTGAGCCAAGGCTCAGATTTTTTTTGCTTCTTCCCAAAAGACATCCATTTCAGCAAGGGTCATATCCTTTAGGGATTTCCCTAATTCTTTCGCCTTCATCTCCAAATATTGAAAGCGTTTAATGAACTTCTTATTAGTTCGCTCTAATGCATTTTCAGGATCTATTTTCAAAAAACGGGCATAATTAATCATCGAAAATAAAACATCCCCAAATTCCTGTTCCATCTTTTCATGATTTCTATCGCGAACCTCCGCTTGCAATTCTTCTAATTCTTCTTTTAGTTTTTCAAAGACTTGTTCAGGCTCTTCCCAGTCAAAGCCAACCCCTGCAACCTTATCTTGAATGCGGTTTGCCTTCACTAAAGCAGGCAATGATTTTGGCACACCTTCCAACACACTCTTTTTCCCTTCCTTTAATTTTAAGTTTTCCCAATTTTGCTTGACCTCCTCCTCGTCTGCGACAACAACGTCTCCATAAATATGTGGATGACGGGATATGAGCTTTTCACAGATTTCATTAGCCACATCGGCCATATCAAAATCGCCGGTTTCACTCCCTATTTTCGCATAAAAAACAATGTGCAGTAATAAATCACCTAATTCTTTCTTTACCTCATCCAAATCGTTTTCCAAAATTGCATCACCCAACTCATAGGTTTCTTCAATAGTTAAGTGACGCAGGGACAACATAGTTTGTTTGCGATCCCATGGACATTGCACCCGCAACTCATCCATCACAGTGAGCAAGCGGTCGATTGCCTGTAATTGTGTAGCTCTTGAATTCATCGTATGAAAATAAAAAATCCTCTTCGAGGAAGAGGATTTAAGTATGTTATTTTTTGAAAAGTTATCAAACGAACGTCGACCTACTCTTCTTCAGAAGCATCGCCTTCCTTCACTGAAAAATCGGTAATGCCTTGTTTGTGCAATAAGTTATACCATTGGACCACTTTCTTAATATCACTTGGATATACACGATCTTCATCGTAATCGGGAAGCACATTAAAAAAATACTCTTCCAACTCATCCTTAGACGATTTATGGCTAATGGTTTGTCCGCCATTTTCCTTTTCGGCTATTTTTTCAAAAACAGTTCGCAATGGAACTTCTTCGGTAAGTGTGTAAATGGCTATTTCAGATAATAGACTTACATTCTGTCGAGCACTTACGGTAATTTTCTTACCATCGATAAGGGATTCGGCTAAAATACCGGTACGGGTTTGTGTTTTCAGCTGATAAAGTCCGGGCTTTCCGGCAATTGATAAAATCTTTTCTAAACTCATAGATTGTTTTCTATTAAAGCGCGCAAATATCTTGGGTTAGCGTGAATTTTCCAAATGGATTAACGTTTCTTTTTAGCTAAAGGAAATCGCATTCGGTAATCCACACTAATTTTCCCTTTGGAAATGTTCGCCAGTCGGCTTTTAATCAAACGTTTTTTTAAGGGAGATAATTTATCGGTAAACAAAATTCCTTCGATATGATCGTATTCGTGTTGTATAATGCGAGCAGCAATTCCTGAAACTGTTTCTGTATGCTTTTCGAACTTTTCATCCAAATACTCAATGGTAACGGTTTCTTGGCGAAACACATCCTCACGAACATCGGGGATGCTCAAACAGCCTTCATTAAACGCCCATTCATTTCCGGTTTCTTCAACAATTTGTGCATTGATGAAAACACGTTTAAACGAACCTAGATAGTTCCGTTCATCCTCTGTTAAATCTTCATCATCCGCAAAAGGAGTCGCATCCACGATAAAAATTCGTATCGGCAGACCAATTTGCGGTGCTGCTAAACCAATTCCGTAAGCGGCATACATCGTCTCGAACATATCCTCTAACAAAACATCCAATTTTGGATAGTCTTGGGCAATGTCTTCTGCCTCTTTCCGCAATACGGGATCTCCGTAAGCTACAATAGGGTATATCATTTTCTAGTTAAATAATCTTGTAATAAAATAGTCGCACTAATTTCATCGATCAGTGCCTTATTTTGGCGTTGTTTTTTCTTCAAGCCTCCGTCAAGCATGCTCTGAAAAGCCATTTTACTTGTAAACCGTTCGTCAGCTCTTACCACTTCCAATTCCGGCAGTACATCCTTCAATCGCTCTAAGAATTTTAAAATCTCAACTTCAACATCAGAATGTGAACCATCCCGTTGTTTAGGCTCACCAACCACAAGTACTTCCACTTTTTCAGCACTACAGTACTTAGATAGAAATGCAAGCAATTCATTCGTTGGAACAGTTGTCAAGCCTGAAGCAATGAGCTGTAATTCATCGGTAGCAGCCACGCCTGTTCGTTTTGTTCCAAAATCTAATGCGACAATTCTTCCCATCTCGACTGCAAAAATAGTTCTTTAAGAAATAGTAACCCAAAAAGTATTCTTAATAAAATGGGTGAATTATCTTTGCAACCAGAATCAAAAGCCATGACAGAATTACAATCACTTATTGAAAAAGCCTGGGAAGATCGCTCCCTCTTGCAAAACTTTGAAACCATTGAAGCTATCAGAGCAGTGGTTCGTATGTGTGACGAAGGAAGTCTTCGTTGTGCCGAACCAACTTCAACCGGTTGGCAAGTAAATGAGTGGGTAAAAAAGGCGATTGTACTGTACTTCCCAATTCAAAAAATGGAAACATTTGAAGTAGGCATTTTCGAATATCACGATAAAATTCCCTTGAAAAAAGGCTATGCAGAAAAAGGAATTCGCGTAGTTCCTCACGCTGTTGCACGACATGGAGCTTTTATCTCCAAAGGGGTCATTATGATGCCAAGTTATGTGAACATTGGGGCCTATGTGGATGAAGGAACCATGGTAGACACTTGGGCTACCGTTGGAAGTTGTGCGCAAATTGGTAAAAATGTGCATCTAAGTGGGGGTGTAGGTATTGGCGGTGTTTTAGAACCTCTTCAGGCAGCACCGGTTATTATTGAAGATAATGCTTTTATCGGCTCTCGTTGTATTGTTGTAGAAGGAGTTCGTGTTGAAAGTGAAGCGGTATTGGGGGCCAATGTGGTCTTAACTGCCTCAACCAAAATTATCGATGTTACCGGAGATACTCCTGTAGAAATGAAGGGTTATGTTCCTGCGCGTTCGGTGGTGATACCCGGTAGCTATACGAAAAAATTCTCGGCAGGTGAATTTCAAGTTCCTTGTGCTTTGATTATTGGACGAAGAAAAGAAAGCACCAACAAGAAAACCTCGCTCAACGATGCGTTAAGAGAATACGATGTAGCAGTTTAAGATTATAATCTTACAAACGCCATAACAATATGCGGATTTGCATTACACGAACTGAAAAAAATGCGTACTCTGAGACGTTTATTCGAAACCAGATAAAAGGCCTTTCGGATCTGGCCGATGTATATACAATTTATGGTGGCCGACTTCCCGATAAAAAAGAAAACGACGAAATAATTGGTTCCAAACTTCTTTGGATCTTACATAAGATATTCAAGGTTTTTGTTGGAAGAAATAATGTATTTAGCCATTACGGATTAAAAAAATACCTTCGCGATCATAAAATAGACTTAGTGGTTGGGAATTATGGCATGTCTGCCTCCCATATGATGCCCATTTGTAAAGCTTTGAATATTCCATTAATCGCTGTATTCCATGGACATGATGCGACCGATAAAAAGTTAATTCGTCAATATAAAAAGCGTTACAAGAAATTATTCGAATATGCTTCATCCGTGATCGCGGTTTCTCAAGTTATGAAAATGAAACTGATCGAAATGGGTGCTGATGAAAACATTCTCCGAGTTATACCCTACGGAGTAGATTTAGAAAAGTTTAAACCCAATAGAGTCCCGTACAAAAATGAATTGAATTTTCTAGCTGTGGGTCGATTTACTCCAAAAAAAGCTCCTTTAACAACCATCAAGGCCTTTCATTCGGTGCTACAAAATTTCCCAGAGGCTACGCTTACGATGGTAGGAAAAAAAGATGGGCTTTATGAGGACTGTGCAAATTTGGTCTCTGAATTAAACATAGAAGGGTCCGTGATATTTCCGGGGGTATTGAATCAAGAAGAAATTGTAGCCCTAATGAATCAATCCCTCGCCTTTGTCCAGCACTCCATTACAGCGCCTAATGGAGATATGGAAGGTACGCCAAACAGTATTTTGGAAGCCAGTGCGACAGGATTACCTGTAATTAGCACTTTGCATGGAGGTATTATGGATGCTATTGTTCATGGTAAAACAGGGTTTTTGGTGGAAGAGTTAGACCTTGAAGGAATGGCAAATTATATGACCCAATTATGTGAAAACCCTCATTTAGCTAGAGAGTTTGGGGATGAAGGGAGAAAACACATGGAAAAACATCACGTTCAACACGTACAGATAAAAAAAATCTACGACCTAGCCGTAGAAGCAGTTAAAAAATGAGAATAGAATACATCACCGAAGACACTATTTCTTTACTTGTATAGGGTTCTAATCTTTAGTAATTCCGTAAGGAGTCCATTTTCTTTTTTCCTCTTTGGTCGTTTTTCGTATCGCCCTGTTTTTTTCAATAGAAGCTTCATTTTTGTAACCGCGCGGGTGGTCTAGATGGATACAAATTGCACTATAACGTATTTGCTTGCTCTTGATTCCTAAATTCATTAGACGTTCGCCCAATTCGCGATCTTGACCTCCGTATTGCATGCGTTCATCAAAGCCGTTAATGGCTAGGATATCCTTCTTCCATCCAGAGGCATTATGACCATTCCAACTGGCATTGGTTGGGGTAATGGTATTTAATAAGGCTGCTTTTGTTCTGCCGGCGGTAAGTTTATTATTCTTAAACGACTTTTCAAGACCATGCTCCATGAGCCAATTAACGTCGAAACATTTGCCGGAGAGAATGGATTCTTTGGAAATTATTTCTGAAGTCTCCATCGGCAACATAAAATAACCCCCTGATAAAAAGTAACCTTGTTCTTTTCGAAGGAAATGGATTTCTAAAAAATCTTTCCGCGGAATACAATCGCCATCACTCATTACAATATAAGGCGCCGAACAAGCAAGGACCGCTTTATTCAAGATTCTTGATTTCTGAAAACCTTCATCTTCCTGCCAAACATGTACTACGGGGAAGGATACGTTTTTCTCAAACGACTTAATTAGTTGAGCCGTTTCTTCGGTCGAACCATCATCGGCAATCACCAACTCAAAATTCTGAAAGCTTTGTACTGAATATCCCCACAATACTTTTTCCAGCCAGGCTGTGGCATTGTAGGTGCTAATAATGACTGAAATTTCAGGTGCTTGCATGAACACAAATATAAATTAAAAAAAAGAGCTAAACTTCATCCCATCACTTCGAAAAAGGTATCTCAATAAATATGTACTTTTGTGTATAGATATAAAACCTACCGGTGAAAAAAATTTTAGTGATTCAGCAAAAAATGATTGGAGACGTCTTATTGTCATCCATTCTTTGCGAATACCTGAAAAAAAAGTATCCCGACAGCGAAGTCCATTATTGCGTATATTCTTATACTAGACCGGTCGTTGAAAACAATCCGTTTATTGATAAAATTGTTGAATTTCTTCCGGAATATCAGAAGAGCAAGTGGAAGTTTCGGAAATTTCTACGACGCATAAAAGCCGAACAGTATACGTTGGTGGTTGATGCCTATGGTAAGATTGAAAGCAATTTAATTTCTCTTTACAGTAAAGCAGAACAACGAATTTCTTACGACAAGAATTATTCACGGAGGATTTATACGGAAACCGTACAAAGAAGTTCGAAAGTATATACCATTGCCGGAAATGCTTTGGAGGATCGACTTCGACTGGTAGTAAAAGAAGAGGAAATCGCACAACATATTATTGCGCCGAAGATTTATCTTTCCGACGAAGAGATTGCCAAAGGCAAACAGTTTCTCCAATCACATCGAATTTCAACAGATCGCCCCTTGATTATGATTAGTGTGCTGGGAAGTGCTGATGACAAATCCCTTCCATCGCAATACATGGCGCGGTTAATTGATGCCATAGCCGAAGAAACTTCAGCGAATTTTCTTTTGAATTACATCCCGGAACAGACTAAAGCTGCAAAATCTATTTTCAACTATTGCAAACCCGAAACTCAAGCAAGAATACACTTCGATGTGTATGGAAAAGGATTGCGAGACTTTATAATTTTATTAGCGCAATGCGATGCCCTTATCGGAAATGAAGGAGGAGCGGTGAACATGGCAAAGGCTTTGGATATCCCCACATTTACAATTTACGCCCCTTGGATTAGTAAAAAAGCCTGGAACATGTTTGAGGATGGAATTAAACATCTCTCTGTTCATTTAGAGGATTTTGAACCCACATTGTATGCAGATACTAAACCAAAGGAGCTCAAAGAACAATCGCTAGAACTCTACAAAAAGTTAACTCCTGAAAAAATCTTACCCAAACTGAATGAATTTTTAGAAAATCAAAAATTTAAAATCGATCTAAATCAATCTTAAAATATTCTTGCAGTGCTTGCCATTGTAGCGTATTTCGATCGTAATCTATATTTTCATTCTTTAATGAAATGCTCTGGGTTCCTGCGATAGGGAAAGGTTCAGGAACCGGTCGAGAAGTTAACTTTATTGGCGTTCCCTTTAAATATTCCATGGCCTTAAACCATAAATCGTCTGCTTTTGGGGCAAGTTCCATAAAAAGTGATTCCTGATCAAAACGATCGTCTAACGCATGAACCGGGTACAAAACACCCTTTCCTCCTATTGCCAATAAGGCATTTGAACCTTCGTGAACACTTGAATAGATCCACTTCTTGTAAGGAAGGAGTTGTCCTTCTTTATTAAACAAGATGGTTCGAACATGATTAGCCACAACAGTATTTGGAAATTCTAGGTGTTCCTCATATAAGGACTGTAACCAATTGCGATGATAGATGAAATCATCGTCGCAAGTAACAATAATACTTTCCGGAAATTCATCCAACGTATGAATCAATTTTTTATGAGATACGTGCAGTGGAGTATATCGAATTTCGAATAAATCTCCCTCCAGATTTGCAAGCTTCGACGGAATTTTATGCGCTAATGATTCGTGCAACCACAACACAATTTTTGTTGGTAGTACCGCTTGGTCAAACAAACAGCGCACTACAATATGCACCTTTTCTAAGCGAGAAGGAATCGATGTGAATGAAACGATTACGGGAACTTGCTTTTTGTTTGCACCCAATAATCCCTCCACCGAAGCATTAGCAAGTCGCAAGGTGTGATAGATTGATTTTGGAAGTTCATTGAGCTTCATTTTAATTTTTCCGGAATAATAATTTCTTTTTCAATCTTCGCTTGCGATGAAACTTGTGCTGAAACTTCTCAGTTTCTTCCCACATAAGTGTAAATACCTCATCGTAGGATCTTCCTATTAAACGGGCGTATTCAGCACTCATCATAGCGACCATTTCCTTTAAGGGGGTGAGCCGTGCGAAGTTTTTTATTCGTTCTTCAAAACTAAGCGTCTTAAAATCCATTCGATTCAAATCGACCAAGAAAAAATGAACATCACTTCCCTCCCACTTGATCAAGGTATTTCCTGGAGAGTGGTCTTTAAACAGGATGTTGTTTTCGTGTAATTGAAAGGTAAACTGGGTAAACTTTTTTACAATCTCTTCCCGCTTAGGAATATCAGGCTCGTGAATAAGTTCTCGAAACGTAAAATCCGGAACTAATTGTTCGCTTACATAGAAACTTCGCTCCAAAAAAGGCCCTCGGTGGTATTCAACATAAGCAACCGGTTCGGGGGTTCCAATGCCTAATTCCATCAATGTAGTGGCATGTTCGAAAGAACGTTGCGCCTTCGACATGCGGAAGAAGCGATACACAATCTTGTTAATCAAGTTAGGAACCTTAAACGATTTAACGTTAATCGTGCCTTTCGAAATTTTAAACGCCTTTAGAACATTTCTATCGCCATTGCCAATTCGTTCTCCTTCACTTTTCTGAAAATTATCCAGCAAGGCCAAGACCTCGTCTCGCTGTGCATTAAACTTTTTAGAAAAAACTACTTTATCCAATTTAGCCGACTTATGAAAGCGTAAAATTACAGATAATTTTTATGGAATTTGGGCTGTATAAGAATGAATCACTCCTATATGAAAATTAGTATCTTTATCCTCAAAACAAACTGTTTGGAATCCATTCCTAAAATAACGGCGCTTGCCATTACCTTAAACGAAGGGACTATTATCGCCGATTTCATTAAATCGCTGGATTTTGTCGATGAGATTATCATTGTCGATTCGTTCAGTACGGACGATACCGTTGCAATCGCTGAACAGTTTGAAAAGGTTAGGGTGCACCAGCGAAAGTTCGATAATTTCAGCAATCAAAAAAACTTTGCCCTTTCCCAAGCATCCCACGATTGGGTCCTTTTTTTCGATCCCGATGAAGAAATAACACCTGAGGTTAGGACTGAGATTTTAGAAACTCTTCAAAGTCCTAATCACGTCGCCTATTTTGTACGCCGACAACTCTACTTTATGGGGAAGAAAATTCAGTATTCCGGATTTCAAACGGATTGGGTGATTCGGTTGTTTCATAAGAATCACGGAAACTACAATGGCAATTTGGTTCATGAAACCTTAGAGGTGCATGGAACCACGGGCCGTTTGAAGGCAAGAGTCCCTCATCATACTTATAAAAGTTTTTCAGATTACACAGCCAAACTGGATCGGTACAGCAGTCTTCAAGCTCGGATGAGCTTCGAAAAGGGAAAGTCGGCTACGCTTGGACATTTTATTTTTAGACCCGCCTACCGTTTCTGGCATCAATATCTCTTACGATTAGGAATTTTAGACGGGAAGGAAGGATTTATTTTGGCCTATATCAACGCTCATTCTGTTTTTAGACGCTACGTCAAACTTTGGTTGCTTCAACGAGCTAAGGTCTAAATTAAAGATACTGACCAATCCCTTTTTCCGTCTGAACGATTTTTTGCTGAATGGTTTTCTGCTGAATGGCTTCATTTTGTTCCAAGCGTGCTTTCGATTTTATTTCGTGATGGATGTGATAAAGAATACCTTGGTAACGCAAACGTTTCATTCGAAGCCCTAAGTTTAAAAATCGATAGGCAAGTTCAGAATCTTCCCGCCCCCAACCTTCAAAGGCTTCATTATAACCATTCACTTTAATGAGATCACTTCTGAAATAAGAGGTGTTACACCCTCTATATTTGTTCGAGAAAGTTTTTCTTGGAAAATAAAAGTTCCCTAAAAATGGACTGTGAATATTACGGGTTTTATTTTTAAGTCCTTTTTGTCCATAGGGAAATTCTGTTCTCTTTTCCGCAAACAATTCTTTCAGAAATTCCTTCTTAATGTTTACCCTACTTCCAAATAAAAAACATCCTTCTTGAACAGCTTTTAAATGGTCCTGGACAAAGTTAGGGTGTATGATACAATCGCCGTCAATTTGAATAATGTAGTCTACCTCGGTTGCTGCAATTGCCTTGTTTAATATTGCCGATCTGCGAAAGCCTAGATCTTCCTGCCATACATACCGAACAGGCACCTCGCTTTGTTTTATAAATTTTGTTATTAATGCTTTGGTAGGCTCCGCTGAACCATCGTCGGCAATAATAATTTCGTCTGGAGAAATCTTTTGTGCAAGAACACTTATCAATACCAATTCAAGTGCTTCCGGCCAATTATAGGTAGTAATAAGTAAAGCACTTCTAAGGCCTTTTTTTTTCATATTTAAAAGAGTAACTTGTAGCTTTACTGCGGTAAACAAAAGTAATGAAAATAAAAAAAGTATTGGGTACGGTTTTTCCGGTAGTTGACAGCGACCGACGGAAATCGTATGCAATCAAAAAAATACTCAACGCTCCACAGTATAACAAGGGTGTTATAAACATCCATCGTCATGACATCAACAATGTTGGCGACTATTATTGCGCTCCGCATCTTTATTTTGAAGCATTACAAGGAAAGTACCTCGATATTAACGGTATTCGAAAAGTTAGCCTTAAAGATCGAAAGCATTGGATCGATCAGGTAAGTCATCAAAGCTTGATCATTGGTGGTGGTGGACTTCTAAATTTGCGTCATTTTGATGCCCAGATGAAGCTCTTTGAACAACTTCATGTCGAGGGTAAGAAAACCATTTTATGGGGCCCGGGACATAACGACCCGAATCGTGCATTATTCGGGAAAGAAGTCACTTACAACGTGGATTTAAAGAGGTTTGGATTAGTTGGGGTTCGGGATTACAGTAGAAAAGAGCATTATGTTCCTTGTGTAAGTTGTTTGCATGAAATATTTGACCAACCCTATACCGAAACTCGTGAAGTGGGTGTGCTTTTTGGGAAGAAATCGTCTAAAAATGAAGCTTTGGTAAAACGGTTGGAAAATTTCGAAACATCGAGCAACACCACCAACCTAGAAGAGATGGTACAATTTATAGGAACTTCTCGTACAATCGTTACAGATAGTTATCACGCCATGTATTGGGCGATTCTTTTGAACAAAAAAGTCTTGGCTGTTCCTACAACCACAAAATTTTTCGATTTCAAATATCCTGCCTTAATTACCGATTATGAAAACTTTGAAAGTGCCCTAAAAAATGCGCCTTCTTATACCGGTGTATTGGAGGAGTGTAGAGAGATAAATCGTATTTTTGCCGAGAAGGTATTTAATTACCTCAATCTCTAAAATTCATTTAAAGAAACCGATGCAAGAAGAAATTGAAAAAGCGCTCACCATACTAAAACAAGGGGGAATCGTTCTTTATCCAACCGATACTATCTGGGGGATTGGATGCGACGCCACCAATGCCGAGGCGATTGATCGTATCTATGCCCTGAAAAAACGCGAAGAAAGCAAAGCTTTAATTTGTTTGGTATCCGATTTTAAAATGCTCAATCAGTACGTCGAAGAGGTTCCGGAAGTTGCCTACGATATATTAAAATATGCTCAAAAACCTACTTCCATTATTTATGATCAACCTATACGCGTTGCAGAGAATCTAGTGGGTGAAGATAATACGCTGGCAATTCGTGTTACTAAAGACGATTTCTGCAATAAACTAATTCGAAAATTAAAACGCCCTTTGGTTTCTACTTCTGCCAATTTAAGTGGTGAAAAATCCCCCACAGAATTCAAAGAAATAAGCCCTGCTATTTTGGAAGGCGTGGACTATGTCGTAAATTTGCATCGCAATAAAAAAACCGCCTCCCCCTCCGCCATCATCCAACTTAAAAATGATGGGACGGTGAAGGTAATTAGATCGTAACATGCCACAACCGCAGTTTTTTAAAAATGCTCTTAGCAACCCCATTTTTAATGTAGTTTCCAAAGCTGCGTCTCATTTACAACTTGAAACTTATGTAATTGGTGGGTATGTACGCGATTATATTTTAAAACGAAACGAACCCAAAGATTTCGACTTCGTTGCGATTGGTAGCGGTATTGAACTTGCCAAAGAAGTTGCAAAATTGCTGCCCGGAAATCCCAAAGTGAACATTTTCAAGAACTACGGAACAGCCATGCTAAAATTTCAAAATTTAGAATTGGAATTTGTAGGGGCTCGAAAAGAATCCTATCAAGAAGATAGCCGAAATCCGGCCGTTGAGAATGGCAGCTTGGAAGACGACCAAAACCGTCGTGATTTCACAATCAACGCACTTGCTTTAAGTTTGAATGAATCCGAATTCGGAAAACTTTTAGATCCCTTCGACGGCTTGGGCGATCTTGATCGAAAAACGATTCGTACGCCGTTAGATCCGGATATCACTTTCAGCGACGACCCCTTGCGCATGCTTCGGGCCATTCGATTTGCAACCCAACTTAATTTTACCATTGAAAAGGAATCGCTTGCCGCTATTGAACGAAATGCGGAACGATTAACCATTATTTCCCAGGAACGCGTTGTAGAAGAGATAAACAAAATCTTACTCACCAAAAAACCATCCATCGGTTTCGAATTATTGCACCGAACCGGTTTATTACCCTATATCTTCCCTGAATTGGTTGCACTGCAAGGCATCGAGGAAAAAGAAGGTCAGTTGCACAAAGACAACTTTTGGCATACCCTTGAAGTCGTTGATAATATTGCCGAAACTACCGACGATCTTTGGTTGCGTTGGGCTGCACTGTTGCACGATATTGGCAAAGCACCTACCAAACGATTCGACAAGAAAAATGGATGGACGTTTCACGCACACGAATTTGTGGGTTCAAAAATGGTTTATAAACTCTTTAAACGCTTGCGCCTCCCTCTGAATGAAAAAATGAAATTCGTTCAGAAAATGGTACTCATGAGTTCACGGCCTATTGTACTCGCGACCGATGTGACGGACAGTGCCGTACGCCGACTTATTTTCGACGCAGGTGATCATGTGGAAGATCTAATGACCTTGTGTGAAGCCGATATTACGACTAAGAATCCTAATCGCTACCGCAAATATCACAACAATTTTAAGCTAGTGCGTGATAAAATGGTAGAAGTTGAGGAGCGTGATCATATTCGGAATTTTCAACCGCCTATTTCCGGGGAAGAGATCATGAAAACCTTTGGTTTGGCTCCCTCTCGAGAAATTGGGGTAATTAAAGACGCTATCAAAGAGGCTATTTTGGAAGGTGAAATTCCTAATGAATATGAAGCTGCGGCGCAATTTATGTTTCAAAAAGCGAGTGAATTGGGACTGAAAAAAAATAACGAATGAAAGACAATAAAAAAGTAATCTATTGGCTCCTTACAGGCTGCTTTTTAATTTTTATCATGGTGATTGTCGGCGGAATTACCCGACTTACCCATTCAGGACTTTCTATTTCGAATTACAATTTAATTTCAGGGACGTTGCCTCCTATGAACGAGGCAGAATGGCAAGATGCCTTCGATTTATATAAGCAGTTTCCTGAATATCAAAAAATAAACCACCAGATGTCGTTGGAAGAATTCAAGGACATCTTCTTCTGGGAATGGATCCATCGGGTGATAGGTCGAGCCATCGGATTGGTATTTATATTTCCATTTATTTATTTCCTCATCCGAAAACAGCTCAGCAAACCCACGATTCGAAAAGCATTCATCCTATTAGGACTTGGTGCATTTCAAGGATTCCTGGGATGGTATATGGTGAAAAGTGGTTTGGTAGACCGCCCCGATGTGAGTCATTATCGACTCGCCATGCACCTCACCACCGCATTCATCACATTTGCCTACACCCTATGGGTAGCCCTTGACCTAATATACCCAAGTCGGAAGGAGATTTCGAAATCATTTCGCAACCTAGTACGTTTCACCTTAGTGGTGCTCCTGATTCAAATTATTTGGGGAGCGTTTGTCGCAGGTTTAGATGCCGGATGGATTCATAATCATTGGCCTAAAATGAGTGATGGTGAATGGATGCACGAAACGGTGACCATAGAACAAACTCCGGTTTGGAAGAATTTCGTTGAAGGAAAAAGTGGTGTGCAATTTGTTCACCGCTATTTAGCTTATGGAGTGGTACTTTTAATCTTCTTAATGGCTTGGAAAAGCAGAAAGCTTGATTTAACATTCTTACAAAAGAGGGCTATTCAATGGCTCGTGGCCTTAGTAATTGTGCAATTTGTTTTGGGTGTTTTCACATTAATCCTTCAAGTACCTATTGCTTTGGGGATCTTACATCAAGTGATGGCTTTTTTCCTGTTGGCAGGAATGACCTTCACCCTGCATCGATTTAGCAAATAGCGTATCGAATTTGTTGAAAATTCAATTCATATTCATCGGGCAACCCATGAAATAATTTTACCTTTGCAGCCTAATTCATTTATTCCATGATTTATCGTTTTAGAATCATTTTAGACACGCAAGAAGATGTTTTTCGTGATATCGAAATTGAAGCCAGTGCTTCCCTAGAAGACTTTCATAATGCCATTACACAAGCCTTCGGATTTGGAGGGCAAGAGATGGCATCCTTTTATATTAGCAATGAGCTTTGGGAGCAGGGCGAAGAGATTGCGCTTTTTGATATGAGCGATGAACCGGGTGGATTGCGTATCATGAGCGAAACTCCTTTAGACGATGTGATGCACGAAGAAGAAACGCGAATGATTTATGTTTACGATTTCTTCAGCTTATGGACATTTTTGGTAGAATTAGCAGAGATTACCGAGCCTGAAGAAGGTGCCACCTACCCTAATTTAATGTTTGCACACGGACAAATTCCTGAAGAAGCTCCTGAAAAAGAATTCATTGGAGAAGAATTGGAAGAAGGAGATGACGATGAATATGGCTTGGACGCCGAAGATTACGACCATTTGGATTTTGACGAAAACTGGAATTAACCCCAACTTCTTATGATTAACCTATTCAATGCGAACATTGCTTCGCTTTCTATACATCGCGTAGGCAATAAAAGTAGAAACGAATCACTCCTTCTCTCAGCGCAACCCTATAAGCTCGACGATGAATTAACTCCCCTTATTAAAGAGTTCTTTCTAAAACCTTTCCGAGAAAAAGAAGAGAATTACTATCAGTTCACGCATGATACCGACCTTGAGTTTCACTCGTTATATCAATTGGTCAATCAATTATTTGACCAACCGGATCAGGCCCATGAGTTAAGCCGAAAGATTACCCAACATTTATACGATCAGTCCAATCATCCGCATATTAAGAGCGGAGAGGTTTATGTTGCCTATTTGGAAAACTTGCAAATCGATAATGAAAAAGTAGAGGCTATTGGAATTTTTAAATCGGAGTTGAAGCAGGATTTCCTCCAATTCTCCGAAAAAGAATCGCAATTGGATGCTGTTTTACAACAAGGGGTGAATTTGAATAAGTTGGACAAAGGAGCATTAATTTTCAATTCGAAAAAAGAAGAAGGTTACAAAATTTTAACCATCGATAGCAATCGTTACGATGCGCGTTATTGGTTAGAAAGCTTTTTAGAAGTGGACGCCTTTGAGGACGATAATTTCTTTACCAAAAAGTATTTGAAGTTCTGTCAAGATTTCGCCAAAGATGTGGTATTGCCTGCGGAAGATAAAAAACAAGAGGTCATGTTCATGAACCGTGCGGTGAATCATTTTGCCAAAAACGATACGTTTGAAGAGTCGAACTTCATGAATGAAGTTATCGACAATCCTGACCTAATTCCGGAATTCAGACACTACAAAACAGAGAAAGCACCAAAATACAGCATTGAAGATCTTACAACCTTCCCCATTGCAAATACGGCTGTGACAGCCGCACGGAAAAAGATCAAGAATACCATCATGCTGGATACCAATATTCAAATAAAGTTGGATTTCATCAATCCGGAAAGTGCGGACCGCTTTGTAGAAAAAGGTTGGGATGAAGAGCGACAGATGTACTATTATTTAGTATATTTCAATAAAGAACAAAAATCTTAGAGAATAATCGATTTCTTAGGAATGATTTTTGTTGCTTTATTGATAAAAAATCATGAAAAATCGTCTTTTTACTTTAATTGCTATTACGCTGCTGGTGCTGTTGAGCGGCTGCTCATCTGATGATGAAGTGAAGTCGACAGCCCTTGTTTTCACTCCCTCTGTGAGTATTTCAAATTCGGAAACGCTTCGTTATAGTCTTGGGCAATTTGGTGATCCGGAATTGACCACCATTCTTTATCAAGCAAAGAATGCCGAAATTAGTGAACTGCGGACGCACCCCGAAACGGGAGAAATCTATTATTTCTACAAACCCAAAGCAGGATTTATTGGTCATGATCACGTTCAGTTGAGGACGGAAAGTGGTCCCTTGGGGAGTCCGGAGAGCACCACTGTCATGCAGGCAAACATCACTATAGAAATTTCATTTTAAGCCTTAAAAAGCATCCATTTATTGAAGGATCACGAGGGTGTTTGTAACATAATTCGAGTACGCTCGTCTTACTTTTAACTAATCACCAAAAACCATTTTTTGTGCATCCTATCCTAACCATAAAAAACCTTACTAAGAAATTTGGTTCCTTAACGGCGGTCAATAACCTTTCCTTTACTATCGAAAAAGGAAATGTTTACGGCATCCTTGGACCCAATGGGAGTGGAAAATCCACCACCTTAGGTATCGTCCTTAATGTCGTTAATCGAACATCCGGAGAATTTCATTGGTTCGATGGAACCGACACCACCCACAACGCCTTAAAAAAAGTAGGGGCCATTATTGAAAGTCCAAACTTTTACCCTTACATGACTGCTACCCAGAATTTGCAACTTGTTTGTAAAATAAAGGACGTTCCAAAATCAAAAATTGAAGAGAAATTAGAACTCGTTGGGCTGTTGGACCGAAAAAATAGTAAGTTCCAAACCTATTCTTTAGGGATGAAACAGCGCCTTGCCATTGCTTCAGCCTTATTAAATGATCCGGAAATTTTAATCCTTGATGAACCTACCAACGGACTCGACCCACAGGGAATTCATCAAATTCGAGAAATTATTAAAAAAATAGCCGGCCAAGGCACCACCATTCTTCTTGCGTCCCACTTACTCGATGAAGTTGAAAAAGTGTGCACCCATGTGGTGATCTTGAGAAAAGGTATAAGCCTCTATGTTGGCAGTGTGGACGGAATGAATGCTAGTCATGGATTTATGTTGCTTCAAAGCAATGACTTGGCAGTACTCGAGAAAGCCTTATCCGAAATGGGCACTTTTAACACAATAAAAAAAGAAGGGGATTTGTTAATTGCTTACCTCAAAGAACCCTTGGATGCAGCTTCTGTGAATGCAAAGCTTTTCGAAAAAGGAATAAAATTATCTCGCCTTGAAAAGAGAAAAGAAAGTCTAGAAGAACAATTCCTTGAACTTACCAAAAACAACTAACCACCATGCTACGTTTACTCAATATAGAACTTCATAAACTTCGTCATAATCGATCGGCAAAGGTAATTTCGATTGTTTACTTTTCCCTTATCTGTTTTATCGCACTCATTGTTTCCATCGAATTTAATTTTGGTGGAGTCAAATTTAGGGTGGCCGATCAAGGTATTTTTAACTTTCCATTCATTTGGCATTTTAATACCTACATCGCTGCCATTTTAAAAATTTTCTTGGCCATTGTGATTGTTTCAATGATGTCGAACGAATACAGCTACCGAACGCTAAAACAAAACCTCATCGACGGACTTTCTAAAAAAGAGTTCGTGATGTCTAAGTTCCTTACCGTTGTTGGCTATGCCTTAATATCGACGGTGTTTGTATTTCTCCTTTCACTCATCTTAGGACTCATCTTCTCTGATTACAATGAAATAGGAATTATTTTCAGTGACATGCAGTACATCCTAGCCTATTTCATTAAACTGGTTGGATTCTTCGCCTTCTGTCTATTTTTAGGAGTCTTGGTAAAGCGATCCGCCTTCGCGATAGGCTTTCTTGTGATCTGGTGGATAGTTGAATCTGTTTTATTTATGCTGATGAAGTTTAAATTCTTCAAAGGCACCGAAATTGCCGAACAAGTCTCTCAATTTTTCCCCATCATGGCCATGTCGAATCTTATCAAAGAACCTTTTACGCGTCTAGGCGCGGTGCAGTCGGCTGCAAATCAATTAGGAGAAGAATTGAGTAAGTCCTATGATGTCCAGATGCTCGACATTCTTGTTGTACTTGTGTGGACGGCGCTGTTCGTATATTGGTCGTATGCCATTTTGAACAAACGCGATTTATAAATTACGTGTAATCAAACTTCTTTCTTTTTAGGCAGGTGGCAAATATTTGTATCTTGTAGCAGTGAAAAATTTGCGATGCGCATTGCCATAAAACTAGCTCTGATATTTTTAACGATTTGCTTCAATGAAGCATTTTCTCAAGAAATTTCGCTGTACCAGCAATTCAACGGTAGGTACGACTATAAAGCGTTTGGAAATACTTTAAACCTCAGCGAAAATACGGGAACCGAAGGTCAGTGTGATTATTTGGCCGAGACAAGTGCCGAATTTTCATTGGAAGCCAATCAGCAATTAGTGGCAGCCTTCCTATATTGGGCCGGTTCCGGGGAGGGTGATTTCGAGATCACTTTCAACAATACTCCGATAACCGCCGAACGTACCTTTAATTTTCAATTGGATGAAAATCATAGCTATTTTGGGGGGTTCAAAGATGTAACCGATCTTGTGAGCACAGCCGGAAATGGCACCTATACCCTCACCGATTTAGATCCGGACATTACCCCGGAACTCTATTGTTCTGCCCCTGGAAACACCACGAATTTCGCAGGCTGGGCAGTGACGGTAGTATATGAAGATCTTAGTTTGCCGCTGAACCAAGTAAATATATTTGATGGCTTTGAAGCGGTTTCTCAGTTTAACAACAACCTCAACATAGAACTGAATGATCTGAATGTCCTTGACAACATTGGAGCAAAAATTGGATTCATGGCATGGGAGGGAGATTTAAATCTAGCCGTTAATGAAACCCTTCGAGTGAATGGGACCATTATTTCAAATCCGCCTCTTAATCCTGAAGAAAATGCCTTCAATGGCACCAATAGTTTTACCGGATCTTCAGAATTATACAACATGGACTTGGACTTTTATACCATCGAAAATAATATTCAACCCGGAGATGAAAGTGCCTTGGTGCAGCTTACTTCTGGTCAAGATTTGGTAATTATTAACAATGTAATCACAGTCTTAAATACCGAACTTCCTGATGCAACCATCGAAATTGACACCCTTCTTGGTTCGACGTTCTGTGGTGACCGCGAATTGGAATTGGATTATACCGTTTATAACGTGAATAGCACCGATGAACTTGAAGCGAATGTTCCCATTCGTTTTTATGCCAATTCCACCGAAATAGGAGCGGGACAAACGTTTACGGTACTGCCTATTGGAGGTTCTGAAAGTGGTTCGATTACCTTAATTGTGCCGGAATCGATTCCAGCCGACTTCCTATTAAGAGCTTTTGTGGATCCTTTCGATGCGGTAAATGAATTGAATGAAAACAATAACGAATTCAACCTAGAAACACTTTTGCAAGTTTTTCCCGATGTCGACGGACTTGTTTCGGACCTTGAACTCTGCGATGTCGTTGGCGATGAGTTTTTTGACCTTACGCTGGCTACCAACCAAATAAACGCTTCAAATTCTATTTCATATCATTTTACGGAACAAGACGCCCTTAATGATGAAAATCCTATTCCAAACCCTGAAAATTTTGAAAATACTGAAAACCCTCAAACCATTTGGATTCGGGTTTCGAATGAAAACTGCTTTGTAACAAGCTCTTTCGCTATTGAAATAATAATTTGTCCCCTTCCCGATGCGACCATCTCGATTGACAATGAAATCTATGCGTGTCGAGATCGCGATTTATCGCTGGAATATGCCGTATATAACATTCTGGGGACCGATGTGCTACCTGCAGGAACACCCATTGCATTTTATGCCAATAATATACTGGTAGGCACTTCACAAACAGTAGACAATATACCCATAGGTGGCTCGGAACA